>PWLF01000232.1 GCA_003559475.1 Bacteroidales bacterium | reverse complement strand
TTTGTGAAAAAGAAAGTTGTGTTGTTGCTAAAAACAAAATTGCTGTAAATAATCTGAAAATTTTCATAATCTTTCTGAATTAATAACGATTAAGTAGATTTTAATAATAGTTGTATTACTCTGTCAAAATCATCCTCTTAGTATCAATCTCTTTACCATCCACAATAAGCGTATAAAGATACATGCCGGGTTTTAGCTATTATCAATATACTGTTGTTAGCAATTATTTTTTTCAAACAATTAACAACATTTTCTTCTAAATAATTTGTTAAAAACCAAATATGATTATTGAAACGCTAAATTATTTATAGTCTTTTTATTATAACATATTACATATTTCGTATAAAGCTACCATAAATTATATTAGCTGTAGAACCTAATTTCATATTCAGTCTATCATTAAAATTCATCTCCACTATCCCATTATTTTTAACAGTAAAACTACAACCACTTTCGACTTGTATATTGCCATTAATAATCATTCCTGCATCTAAAATAAGTTTTGCTCCATCTTGAACTCTAATTTTCGAATTATTGGGCATTATGACCTGTCCCTTTATTGTAAGTGTACTGTTAGCCCTTATTATTAAGTTTCCGCAGAGCTCTATGTTGTTTAACCAAGTGCTATTACTTGTAACATGCAAATCATCACAAGTAATAGGTATTATTGGGATCAAATGACCGTTTTCATCCATAGGACCAAGGTATGGGTTCGAATCATCTCCATCTGGCTCATCTGGTGTCCACGGAGGACATGTAGTTGGCTTAGGGCCAATACCCCAATTATAGAAGCCATCCCCATCCTTATCAACGCACCTAACTGAGTCTTGATTAAAGACATTAGATGCAATAGGAGTATTCAATGCATAGTGTGTAATGAAATTACTTGGTGTACCAACGTTCATGACAACATACACATAAGGTGTATCATTTATCCAAGACCCCCAACTTTGTTTGAATATCCAGTATGTTCTACCAATGAGAGGGGAGTTTGCTGGTACGGTAAGAATTTCTCCCGTATGCCCACTAGTGCCATCTAAATACAAACTACCTTCTTCTATTATGCCATATCCAATTAAAGACATAGCATGACTCCATGGACTAACCCCAGATGCTAATGGGCCTTTCTCAATAATTGCTTTTTTTATTAAATACTTATCAGCTCTAGAAATGGTTTGATAGCTTTGAAAAGAAATTGCATCATTCGGATTTTCACAAATGTTTTCACATGGAGTAATATCTGTTCCTTCATAAGGAAAACATTCTTCTGTCACAATAGAATAATCTCTCATATAATTAAGTGCACGTGATTGCCAGCCACCAGCACAATGTCCAGCCCCTTCAACACATGACAAAATGTTTTGCTGTGAAAGATTTATATCAATATGATCATTATAATATAAGTTAACTAAGGTTTGTAAAGTATAAACTGGAGAAAATAGCCAACAATCATTGCAAGATTGGGTTTGATGACGAGAAGCTACCCAACCACTATAATTATTATCATCACCGCTCCAATAAGGAGAATCAGGAGAATTTGCATTATGGCGATTTCTCCAATCAAAATTATTTATAAGTGTTTTATGATTATTTTTAGCAGGTTCTTCTCTTGGAAGCATTTCAAAGATGCCTCCTTCATAAAATTCAAATCCTTGAAGATTAGGTAAAGGGTCCCCGAATAACTTAATTTTTTTATTATAACTCATTTTAGCCATAGGAGTTATTTCAGCATTCCATAGCATTTTGTTATTAATAATGAAATTTTGAACATTATTTAATTTTACTTTTAAAATACTGTCTAAATGGGTTTTCATATTGACTTTTCGTAAGCAATCATTTTTATTCAAGGTTTGTTTAAGTGTAAAGGATTCGAGGTTAATTGAAGCATTAAAAAATTGAACATGTATTCGAAAAGCATTAATATTGTTCAAAGAATATGTCTCAAAAGAATAATTTTTAAAATACTCAATTTTATCACCGGATAATAAAATTGAACCATCATAAACTAAATATTTATTTTTCTGTTTATCTTCTAGTATTACTCTTACGTAAGCATTTTCAGAATAAAAAACAGATTTCCCATTTATGTCAAATGAACATAAATTAGAAAATAAACTTACATCTATAATTGTGTCTTTAAATATTTTCTGATTTACAGATATAATTTCTCCTTTGATAGTTAAAGAAAAATTTAATACTATAAAACATATTAAAATTTGTTTTTTCATTTTATTAAAATTATTAAATTAAATAAATAGCCAAACATAATCTTTTTATATTCTAAAAGTTTTGCAAATAATATGTTTTTTTGCACATTTTAAACTACTTTTTTAAAATTTTTGAATAAAAAAAATCATCATAAAACTTTATATATATAATATATAAACCGCTTGGTATATCTTTAGTTGGGATAATCAAATGGTCTATATAATCATATATTTCTTGTTTATAAATAATTTTGCCATTTATATCATATAAATAAACTGATTTTGTTGTTTTATTTTCTATATAAGATATATTAAGTATATCATTTAATGGATTTGGGTATATTTTTATTTTATTATGAAAATTTATTCCCCCTGAATTTACATTTGTTTGAAAACAATGCCCCTCAAAATTTTTCGGATATATTATATTTTCATCCTGACTAAAGCACGTAAGACTAAACTGGCTCCCTACTATTCCGGGAGGGGCGTTTCCATAAAATATACCGTTTTCAGAACCAATCCCCTCTATCCAAATCTCAGAATCAAAATAAGTGGTATCTTCTACAGAAAATGCAGTTTTTACAGTATATTGTTTTCTGTTTATTCCATTTATTTGCAAAATATCAATTTTTTCGATTGTAACATCAATAAAATATTGGTAAAATGGATTAAAAAGAACCAGAGAATCATTTACTTTTGCATTAAAATCAAAATATAGTTTTGGGCTTAAGTCATCTGGTAGCGTACAATATATTTTACCATCGTCTTCCTTTAAGTAAAATTTAGTTTGCCAGCTTTCCTCATTATTAATATTAGTACTGTCAGATGTAAATGAAACTATTTGCCATTTTTTTTTATCTATAATAGTATCGCCTTCTATTCTGAATATTTCAGTAAAAAATAAGGGGTTTGCTGCATCTCTCAATACATACCAAGTATTTCCTTGATAGATAAGATTAAGATTTGTGGTATTTAATTGTTTAGTTTCTTTTGAAAAGCCTATATGTTGATTTGGTTTAATAAATATAGGTGTTATCAAAATAGCCAAAAGTAAAGAGTATAGCTTTTGTTTCATTTTTAATAATCATTTTTACAATTAAAAGGAAATAGTTATATATGTAATACTTGTTTGTATATTAAAATTATACTCGTTACTCCGTCAAAATCATCCTCTTAGTACCCACTTCTTTACCATCCACAATATAGTATCTGTACAACCACAATATGATTGCGAGAAACTGTTTATACATAATAAAACTGCTGCTAAAAACAATAATATATATTTTTTCATTTCTTAATAATTTTATAATTAATGACTTCATTTGAATAGGTAAAAAGCCGTACAAGGATCAGTCCGGATGGCAAATGCGAAA
Organism: Bacteroidales bacterium; assembly: GCA_003559475.1. Classification (GTDB taxonomy): domain Bacteria; phylum Bacteroidota; class Bacteroidia; order Bacteroidales; family UBA7960; genus PUKZ01. The sequence continues at coordinate 2,070 of PWLF01000232.1, read as the reverse complement.
TATCTATATAATTTTCTTTTCTGATTTTGCCGGAATGCAGCAATTTACCATGAATATTGTATATTTTAATTTGTTTAATGTTATCTGATTTTACAAATATTTTATCTGATGCCGGATTAGGAAATATAGCATACTTTTCTTCAACAAGTTTCTCTACATTAGTATAAGGTATATGACAAGTGTCGTATGCATTATTCATATATACTAATTCATCATTCTCATAGCAACATAATAGTATAGAGTATAGTGTACTGCCATCATCTCCACCTGGTCTAAACAGTTCCTGAGTTATTGAGCCAATACCTTCAATCCAATGAACTGTTTGATCCCACCCTCCTTCAATTTCATGAAGTGTCCATTTCCTTCTTTCACTTCCATTTAATAACTCATAAGTTTCTATTGTATCAACAACAAATTTAGATATCCCAAGTTTCTGATAATCAACAGTATCACCTATATTAATACCAAAATCATATAACAAATATTCTGATAGACCTCGGCCTTCTCTTATATAAACTTTTTTAGTTGAAGTATCCTCTCTTAATAATCCTCCCCCATGTTTATAAGATTTCGGATGTGTAATATCCACTTGAAAATTATGATATACTGTATCATTAACAACCGTTGTATCTTTTAACTGATAAAGAAATGACGCACCAGGCGGGTAATAATAAATACTCCACACTCGGTTAGTGTCAATTAAAGGAATATAATCATTTTGGCAAAAAGCATTTATGCTTATAAAAAATGTTATTGTAATGAATAATATTTTTTTCATAATTTATATATTTTAAATTTATATTTTTTGAATTTTAGTATTAATAGTTTTATTATTAAAATGTATTGTTAAAATATATGTTCCTACTTTAATTTTGCTAAAATCTACTTGACAGTTATCATATTGTATGGGAACTCTTTTACCATCAATAGTCCATAATTCTATTTTATGAATTTTATAACAATTTTCTACGTTGATTTTAGCTGTTGAAGACACAGGATTAGGGTAAACAAGCAACTCTTCTGTTGATTTTTCATTGATAGCGGTTGGAAGTTCATCGCAGTCAACATCTTCGTTAAAGTTATATAATGGAAATTTGTCATTTTTATAACATCTGATACCATTACGAGGAAAATCTAATACAAAAGCATTTATTGGAAAGAAGGAAATATCAATAGCTCCTATTTTTTCAATAATTTCATAACCAATATAATAGTTCGGATACTCCTCTTCTTGGTGCAACTCATAATCAATCATAATTCTTTTAAGTGGCTCGTCATTAATATAAATAGTGTCAACGGATTGAACCACAGCTACGCTATAAGGACCATATTGAGTTGTATCTGTTTTACTATAATGAATGTGCCATGATGCCGGAGGTATTTTCCAAATATCTCCGGGCATTGAATTAAAGTTATATAACTCATATATAGTATCAAGATATTCATGATAAAAATAAACAATATTGTTTTCTTCTCTAACATAGTAACAACTTTCCCTGGTATATTCTGTGTAACTTTCATAAATATAATTCCAACTTTTATAATAACAGTTAAACACTTGAAAAGTTAAATCCTGAATAATAGTATCTTTGTTATAATAATTCATATTATAACTGTTAATTGTCCATGTATTATAATACCATACAGGATTATCATTAAACCAAGAACTTTGTGAAAAAGAAAGTTGTGTTGTTGCTAAAAACAAAATTGCTGTAAATAATCTGATGTTTTTCATGATTTTTTATATTTAATATAATTTAATTTGAATAACCTTCAATAACTTCGCCGTCCTGTTTATAATTAAAATCGAAACGTCCTTTCTTTATATTCAATATATCATCAGAGTCATAATCATCCGTAGCACCCAAGTTTTTTTGATTTTTTCATGATAAATAAAATTTAAAGTTAATAAAAAAATTAAAAAATAAACGTAAAAAAATTTATAAAACAGTTAAAAAACTTTGAGTTCTCTTTGTAATTAATCGTTTCGCTTTCTTTGCGTGAAACCTTTTTCTTATAAAAAAATAAATTTCAACCAATATTTAAAAACAATTAAAAGATAAACTAATA
>PWLF01000205.1 GCA_003559475.1 Bacteroidales bacterium | reverse complement strand
ATACATTTTTTGACGGTTATTGTGAAGATGCAGCTTATGGAATTGATACTACTTATTTAAATAAATTAATAAGAACCGGCAGGCTTGAAGAATACTTTGAAAGGCAAAAATAACTAAAACTTAAAATTCAAAAATATGCCGGAATTAAAAAAATACTTGATTATCAACTTTTTATTCCATGTTAAATAAATTTTATTAATCAAAAACCAATAACAATGAAAAAATTAACAAAAATTATTACATTAGGAGTAGTTTTAACATTTTTATTTTCTGATTTTGGCTTTTCTCAAAATTTGAATGTAATAGGAAAAGGAAGAAAATTAGATAATATCAAAACAAAAGAAAAAGAAGCAATTAAAATAGAAAAAGATGGAGAGTGGATATATTGGACTCATTCTGCTATTGATGATTTAGGTTTAGGAACAGAAGAAAATCCTGATGGCGGAATATGGACTTCTGCTATTTATTGGGATACTGATGATTTGTCAATTTATGATGGTTATGAAGTTATAACAGTTAGCGTAGCCGTCGGAAATTTACCTGATGGTTGTGAAGTTGTCATGTGGCAAGGCTATGATAAAGATAATCTAACAGAAATGACCAGGCAGTCTTTTGATCCTGATATCCCTGGTCTTTTCTATGATATTGATTTAGATGAAACATTTGAAATAGATGCTAGCCAACAGCTTTGGCTCGGTGTTGAGTGGGATGATCCGGGGTATGGAGTTTATCCTGCAAGTATTAATTATGAATCTGATGCCCCTGATGATGGCAAAGGAAGCATGATATTGTTTGGACAATATTCTGACCCGGATTATGAATGGTTAGATATACATGAACTTAATGATCAAATTATTTGGTCTATGCTTGCTTATATTGAAAATAAATACGAAGGACCAAGATATACTGTAACATTCAATGTAACTGATATAGATAGCGGAGACCCTTTAGAAGGGGCTGAGGTCAGCTTTATAGGAACCGGTATCACAGATGATACAGGACAGGTTATTTTTGAAGATATAATACCGGGAACCCGCAATTATACAGTAAGCATAGAAACTCACGATAATATCACTAACGAAATAATTGTTGACGACGATGATATTACAATTAATGTAGAAATGGAAAAAACGCCTGTTTATGAAGTTACATTTAGCGTCGAAGCAGGTAATGGCTCAATTACAGCTACAGCAAATGGTGATGATATTACATCGGGAGATGATGTTTTTGAAGGAAGTGAGGTTATATTTACCGCCGATCCTGAAGAAGGAAACAGGGTTTTAGACTGGTATGTTGACGGAGTGCCTATTAGTTCAACAGACAGTACTTATACAATAAACTCTCTTGATGATGATGTTGATGTAAAAGTGGAGTTTGAGGAAACACCTACTTATACTGTGACTTTCAGCGTTGAAGCCGGGCATGGGTCAATTGTTGCTACTGTTAACGGCAACGGTATTGATTCGGGAGATGATATTTATGAAAACTCGGAAGTTGTTTTTACCGCTACACCTGATGGAAATAACAATGTTATAGACTGGTATGTTAACGGTACTCCTATTGGCTCAACTGACCTTACCTATACAATAAACTCCCTTGATGATGATGTTGATGTAAAAGTGGAGTTTGAGGAAATACCGACTTTTACTGTGACATTTGATGTTGAGGCAGGGAATGGCACAATTTCAGCCACAGCAAATGGTGATGATATTACATCGGGAGATGATGTTTTTGAAGGAAGTGAAGTTATATTTACTGCAGCCCCTGAACATGGACACAGGGTATTAGACTGGTATGTTGATGGTGAACCCATAGGTTATTATTTTAATTCATATACGATATTTTCCCTCGATGATGACGTTGATGTAAAAGTGGAGTTTGAAGAAATTCCTCTTCCTAAATATACAGTTGTTTTTGATGTGGTAGATGATGAAGGCGGTTTTATTACGGCTACAGCTGATGGTAATGGAATTGACTCCGGAGATGAAGTTGAAGAAGACTCTGAAGTTATCTTTACCGCTAACCCTTATGAGGGATATAAAGTTTATAATTGGTATCTTAATGGATTACCTCAAAATTCTACATTAGATACATACAAAATACTTTATCTTTTTTATAATGTTGATGTACAGGTTGAATTTGAGGAGGAAACCTCTGTTCTAACCACACATAAAACTGACATGTCTGTTTTTCCAAATCCTGCAAATAGCAAGCTTAATGTTGAGTCTGACAAAAAAATTAAGCAGATAAAACTAATAACTCTTAGCGGGAAAATTGTAAAAACGAAAGATGTTAATACACACCTAGCAGAGATAGATGTTAATAATATTAAACCCGGAGTTTATTTTATAGAAATTCAAACCGCCGATAGTGTTTATTTTGAAAGAGTTCAGCTGATACGATAGAGTGTCAAATAACGAATTTTTTTTTCAAATTCCAAACTTCCGGTTATTAATTTATGCTTTTAAAAATGGGTGTCCCGTACGCAAGTCAAGAGCCATTTTTGTTTTTGCTGTGTTTTAGCCCCTTAAATATTCGGACGAAAGTATAGAAAAAAATTTGAGTAAAAATATAATTATCAAATAGTTCAGTTAGTTATTAATTTTAGCTTATATAAATGGGTGTCCCATTCGGAAGTCAGGAGATATCGCTGACCCACACGGTTGGGTGTCTTTTGTTGAGTAATCTGTAGATGTTGAGTAATCTCTAGAGTATTAAAAAATCCCCTTATTTTTAAAAATTTCAGGGGATTTTTTTGTTCATAAACGTTTTAAACTTTAGTCCTATAGTAAAGTTTTTTATTATTTTTGAAACTCGAAACGTATTCTTGCATTAATGATATTAATTAAAATTGCAAATTGCTGTAAAATAGATTATTAACATAAATTTATCCAGATGAAAAAAATTTCAGCTTCATTATTTCTTCTTGTTTCTTGCATTTTTTTATATAGCAGTGAAAAGGTAGTTGTATCGCAATGGCTAACTACAAATCCTTTAAAAACGGTTTACCCTGCTTTTCATGAAACAAAAAATGTAAAGGGAAATGCTTTTTCCAACAGAGATGTTTTATTGTTTGATTATCAGCAACTTGAAAATATTCGCCCTTATGATAATAAACATTTAGACTGGATAATGGGGCAGTCAACTCAATGGAACTTAATGTCAGTTGACAGTGAAGGATTTGCTACTTTTGATATTAAAAAACCTGTTGAGTCACCAAAAATTAGTTTTTGTGCAATTTATATTGAAGCTGAACGCTGGATGGAGTTGACTCTCAAAGTCAGAACAGCACAAATGGCGCAAGTTTCGCTAAATGGAAATGTTTTAGGAAATAAAACTACCATTGAATCAGAAGAAGGTTCGTTAGGAAAAATTGAGCAAAATTTGGAACTTAAAAAAGGCAAACATCTTATAATGATTAAGTCGCTTTATACTCCGGATGATGAAACGGACTGGAAATTACATGCAGCTTTAAAGCCAAGAAATAATTACAGCATAAACGATTTTTCTATTTCTCCTGAACCTAAAAATATCAAGAATATAAACAATATTTTAGACGGAGTGAAAGTAAGATGGGTAAAGCCCTCTGCATGCGGAAATTATTATGCGGTAGCATACCGTGAAGCTAAACCTCCAAAAGGAGAGGCAGAAGGATGGATTGAGATTAAAAAATATGATGACGGGTCTTTAATTCACTCATTTAAACATGCCTCAATTCATAATTTGCAATGGTTGCCTAACAGCAATGCCGTATCTTATGTGGCAAAAAAACATGATAAATATAATATTTATAAGCTAAACCTCGAAAAAGGCAATATATCAACCCTTTTACAAAACAAAAAAAGAATAAACAACTATCACTGGGATAGAAGTGAAAACTTTATTATTTATTCAATAAGTGAAGATAACAATGATGATTCGGAGCATATAAGACATATTTTGGGAATGCGAGACAGAATTCCAAATTGGCGAAACAGGTCTTTTTTGTACTATTTAGATGTGAATACAAAAACAACTTATCAGCTCACTTACGGAAATCTTTCAACAAATTTGCATGATATCAGTCCATGTGGGAATAAGATTTTGTTTAGTCAAACTCGCCCTGATTATCAAGAACGACCTTATTTTAAGCATAATATGTATGTGTTATATATGAATTCACTTGAAGTTGACACAGTCCGGTTTGATGAAAAATGGTCTGTCAGAGGGCAGTTTTCTCCTGATAGTGAAAAAATTATGTTTACCGGAGGGCCGGAAGCATTTGGAGATATCGGCAGAAATATACCTGAAGGTTTGATATCAAATGACCGGGATACTCAAATATATCTTTATGATTTATCAACCAAAGATATTTTAACAATAACTTATGATTTTAATCCGTCAGTAAGCAATGCTCACTGGCACACTGAAGACAATAATATTTATTTTACTGCACAAGATAAAGACAAGATAAAATTATTTACATATAGTTTTCAGAATGATAGTATATCGGAAATTCCAACACCTGTTGATATAGTTTCAAATATTTCTTATTCAGCAGGCTCTAAAATAGCCACATATTCAGGTGAAGGGATGTCTGATCCATCAAAGGGTTATTGGTTAAATCTTGAAAATCATAGCTCATCACTTATTGAAGATACTGAAAGTAAGAATTATAAGCATGTTCAGTTTGGGAAAAATATGGATTGGGATTACCGTACTAATGATGGTGTAGATATCTCGGGCAGGGTATATTTACCTCCTGATTTTGATGAGACTAAAAAATATCCATTGATAGTATATTATTATGGTGGAATTGCCCCTGTATCACGTCGTTTTGGTGGCAGATATCCTTTTAATTTATGGGCAGGGCAGGGGTATGTTGTTTATGTGCTACAACCAAGTGGTGCTATCGGTTTCGGGCAAGAGTTTTCGGCTGCACATGTTAATAATTGGGGAATTACGGTTACCGGCGAAATAATTGAAAGCACTGAAGCTTTTTTAGATGAACATACATTTATTGATGATAGCAGAATTGGTTGTATAGGAGCTTCTTACGGTGGATTTATGACTATGTTGCTTTTAACAGAAACAGATATGTTTGCTACCGCTGTATCACACGCAGGTATAAGTTCAATATCAAGTTATTGGGGTCAGGGATATTGGGGTTATGCATATAGTGCATCAGCAACAGCATATAATTATCCATGGAACAGCCCTGAAATATATATTGACCAAAGCCCTCTTTTTAGTGCTGATAAAATTAATACTCCTTTGCTGCTTTTAACAGGTGACCAAGATACTAATGTGCCGCCCGGAGAATCTCTGCAAATGTACACAGCTTTGAAAATACTCGGTAAGCCTGTTGAACTTCTTAAAGTTAAAGGACAAGACCATCATATATTAAACTATGAAAAACGTATTGAGTGGAACAATGCGATACTTGCATGGTTCGATAAATGGCTTAAAGAGCAAAACGAGTGGTGGGAAAAACAATTTCCGAAAAAGAATTTTTAAATAGTGCAATAAATCTTTTCTTAATTCAAAAAAAAATATTAAAATTTAAAAAAAAAGTATTATAATTGCACTATGATTTTCAAGTTTTTAGTAATTAACTAGATACAAATAATAAGGGAAAATGGCAAGTATTAGAGATTTAAAGAAAGACATTAATTTTCTTACCGATGAGGTTAT
>PWLF01000107.1 GCA_003559475.1 Bacteroidales bacterium | reverse complement strand
CTTTTACCAATAAAGGTATTAATCCGGTGTAATTTATGCTCATAACCCCAAAGCCGTTTTCATAAACCAAGTCGGGATATACTTCTTTAAATTCCTGCGCTATAAATCCAAAATGGTCTCTGTTTAATAGCTTAGGGTCAACTCTGTGTTCTATATCAGTTGTGTCGCATTCATAAAATAGAGATTTTATGGGTTTATATTGATAAGTTATAGGATTCAGCTTTGTAAGATTTTTTAAAGCTTCCCTGTTTTGGTTTAATGATATAATATTTTCTTTTAGTCTTTCATCACTAGTAGATACAGTTTGTCCATATATTGATAAAACTCCATCAACATAAACATCTCCGTAAAAATATCCGGCATATTGACCTGTTATAGCAGGCAGTCCAAACATCGGGGTATCATGGAAAATACCAAATATTCCGGCACCATCATTATCTCCGTACATTCTTCCAATTGTTCCATAATTAAGGCTATAATTTGAAGCATAACCATGTACACCATAACCTCTACCAAAAGTTTGAGCTTGGTTATGAGTTGCTCTTCCGTATATTCCTAGTAAAAACAAATGATTTTCTGAAATATTGTTAAAAGTGCTATTTAACCCAGTATAGCTACTATTAAAATAAAATGGAGGTGTTGGAGGGGGAATAGACTCATTACGAATTAACAAATTTGTTGTACTATGAGGAACTGCACCACCAATACTTACTTTCCCATCCGAATCCATCTCTAACTGACCGGATGCCGGGATAATAAGTAAGAAAAATAAACAAATTGTTAGAAAAAGCTGTTTTTTGTTACATTTTTTGTGTAACACTTGAGTTTTTTTGATTTTTTTCATGATAAATAAAATTTAAAGTTAATAAAAAAATTAAAAATAACCGCAAAAAATTTATAAAATAGTTAAAAAATTTTGCGTTCTCTTTGTAATTAATCGTTTAGCGTCTTTCGCGTGAAACCTTTTTTTTATAAAAAAGTAAATTTCAACCAATATTTAAATAATAATTAAAAGACAAACCAACAAAAAATTATAATTCTTATGCAAATCAAAAAAAAAAAAACGACAAAACCAAATTTTTTGTAAAAAATATAAAAAAAGTTTTTTAACAGAAAATATTTATATATTTAGATAATAAGTTTTGTTTTTTGTTGATATGCGGAATCATTTTAAATTGTTTCCTCATTTGCAGATAAAAATTTGATCTCTCAATCTGTTTAATTTCCATATCAAATTTTAACTCTGTGTTACTCCGTGTATAACTCTGTGTAACACTGTGGTTAAAAATTAACCCGACGTAACCCTAATGTTTATATTTCACCATTAAATAATTTTTCTAATTTTGTGATTAATAATGTCGCATTTGGTAGTTGAATGTTGCAATTAAAATTATTTACACTCTTTTGTTTATATTTCTTATAAAAGTTTTATCTTTGCAAATTCTTAAAATTTTTATTTAAATATTTGAGATTTATATATTTCAAAGTATTTAATAACTAATGTTTAATTAATAAAACTTATAACTAATGAAAACAGTATCTATTAGCGGTTCTCCCAGAGAGAACGTAGGGACAAAAGATGCTAAAGAAAAGCGTAGGCAAGGTTTAATTCCTTGTGTTATTTATGGTGGAAAAAAACAACATCATTTTTATACAAACGAGTTAAATTTCAGGGACTTAATATATACTCCCAATTCAAGTTTAGTAAAGCTTGAATTAAATGGTGAAACATTCGATTGTATGTTACAAGACGCTCAGTTTCATCCCGTAACAGATAAAATTTTACACGCTGATTTTTTAGAAATATTTGATGATAAGCCGATAAAAATTGATGTTCCGGTAAAAATTGAAGGAAAAGCACCCGGTGTTACTGAAGGAGGAATCTTACATTTACTTAAAAGAGAAGTAATCATTAAAGCTTTACCTAAAGATCTTCCTGATTTTATAACTATTGACATCTCTAATCTTGATATCGGAGATTCTATACAAATCAGTTCTCTTGATTATGATAATTTAGAATTTTTAGAACCACAAAATTCTGTTGTTGTAATGGTTAAATCATCTCGCGCTTCATCTATCGGTATGGAACTTGGAGAAGACGTTGAAACTGAAGGAGAAGAAGGTGAAGAAGGAGAAGTAAAAGAAGGAGAGGAAGGAACTGAAGGAGAAGCTAAAGATGCTTCTAAAGGAGATGCCGGCAAGGATGAAGGTTCTGATGAAAATAAGTAATTTTTATCACTAATTTGTTTTCAAACTTGTTTTTAAAAAAATTATTCTCCAAATCAAAACCTTCAAATGTTTTGAAATATCTGATTTTTGGATTGGGAAACATAGGTCCTGATTATGCTCTAACAAGGCATAATGTTGGTTTTATGGTTTTAGACGAACTGGCTTCAAAGAAAGATATTTCCTTCGAGCCTGCCAGGTACGGGAATAAAGCTATATTAAATCATAAAGGCAGAAAGTATATCCTTATCAAGCCTTCAACATTAATGAATCGTAGTGGAAGAGCCGTTAGTTATTGGCTTAAAAAAGAGAAAGTTCCGGTTGAGAGAATGCTCGTAATAGTAGATGATGTTTCCTTACCTCAAGGAATGCTAAGGATGAGAAAAAAAGGTGGTGACGGCGGACATAACGGACTTACAAGCATTATTGAACATTTAGGTCATCAAAACTTTCCAAGGTTACGATTTGGTATAGATAAGCAATACTCAAAAGGGAACCAAGTAAGTTATGTTTTAGGAAAATGGGAAAAAGAAGAGCTTGAGTCCATTAAACCAAAAATGGAAAAAGCCGGAGAAATGATTATCAATTTCGGCACCATTGGAATTGAAAGGACAATGAATAACTACAATGAGTAGTAATATTCAGTAAATTCTTTTTTTCAAACTTAAATGATTAAATATTATTATGGATTCTTTTTCTAACAATATCAGATATTTCATCAATTAGAATCCTTTCTTGCTCCATTGAATCTCTTTCTCTTATGGTTACCGTATTATCTTCAAGAGTTTGGTGGTCAACCGTTATACAATAAGGCGTACCCACAGCATCTTGCCTTCTGTATCTTCTTCCAATAGCATCTTTATCATCATATTGACACATAAACTCGTACTTTGCTTTGTCCATAATTTCTCTTGCTTTTTCCGGCAGACCATCTTTCTTTACTAATGGAAGAACGGTAACTTTAACAGGAGCAACCAACGGAGGAATTTTTAGTACTGTTCGTTGAGAGCCATCCTCTAATGTTTCTTCTTGATAAGAATTAGATAACACAGCGAGAAACATACGATCCAGACCAATAGAAGTTTCAACCACATAAGGAACATAGCTTTCTTTTGTTTCAGGATCATAATACTGTAATTTCTTTCCGGAAAATTCTTGATGAGCAGAAAGGTCAAAATCAGTTCTTGAATGAATTCCTTCAACTTCTTTGAACCCAAAAGGAAACTCATATTCAATATCAGCTGCAGCATTAGCATAATGTGCTAATTTGTCGTGATCATGTAATCTGAATTTTTCTTTAGTTATACCTAAAGATTCATGCCATTTTATCCTTTCTTTTTTCCAATACTCATACCATTCGGATTCTTCTCCGGGTTTGACAAAAAACTGCATCTCCATTTGTTCAAATTCTCTCATCCTGAAAATAAATTGTCTTGCGACAATCTCATTACGAAAAGCTTTCCCTATTTGTGCTATACCAAAAGGCAATTTTTTTCTGCTTGTCTTTTGCACATTGAGGTAGTTAACAAAAATTCCTTGTGCTGTTTCCGGTCTTAAATAAACTTTACTTGCGTCAACGCTCAAAGAGCCCATTTGCGTTTCAAACATTAGATTAAACTGCCTTACTTCTGTCCAGTTTCTGGAGCCGGAAACCGGGCAAACAATCTCAAGCTCATTAATAAAATTATGTAATCCTTTCAGGTCATTATTGTTAATTAGGTCAGCAAATTTTTTAGTTATATCATCAATTTTATTTTGATTGTTTAGAACTCTTTGATTTGTTTTTCTAAACATCTTTTCATCAAAATCGTCACCAAATCTCTTTTTTGCTTTCTGAACCTCTTTTTCAATTTTATTTTCAATTTTAGCAATATGATCTTCAATTAGAACATCAGCACGATATCTCTTTTTAGAATCTTTGTTATCAATAAGAGGGTCTTTAAAAGCATCAACGTGTCCTGATGCTTTCCACACTTTTGGATGCATAAATATAGCGGCATCCAGACCTACTATATTTTCATGATTCTGAACCATTGTTTTCCACCAGTGCTCTCTGATATTTTTCTTTAATTCGACTCCGTTCGGTCCATAATCATATACTGCTGAAAGCCCGTCGTATATATCACTAGATGGATAAACAAATCCATATTCTTTACAATGTGAAATCAATTTTTTGAAAACATCTTCTTGATTTGTCATAAAAACATTTTTTATAAATAGTTTATAATCGCTTTAACACTTTTAGGAATTATTTTCATTTCAACAGGGGAATTTCCAAGAGACTCCCCATCTGCTTCTAGTAAAATTGATGGTTTTGATTCAATTTTTATTGTTTTAGCCTCAAAAGTTTCAACTTTTTTGTGTTTACCAATTTTACCGTTATATAATTTTTTCAAGCTTGCAATAACCGACCATCGGCTCATATCTTTTATCAGTGTCATATTAAATTCTCCGCTATCCGGTCTTGCATCAGGTACTTGCAACATGCCCCCGCCGTTATATTTTCCAATACCAATACCAATGCTGAAAGTTTTAGTTTTTATCTGCTTATTATTATCAATAAAAATAGTTGTATTTGCTGATTTATAAGAGTATAAAGAAGTAAACAAATTTTTTAAATACAGCAATGGGTTACCTTTTCCTCTTTTCTTATCATAATTTGTCTTTTGTGCAACCAAACCATCAAATCCCAGCCCTGCAACATTTATAAAATAACGCTCTTTCTGTCCTTCAGAATTTTGATATGTTAAAAACCCCACATCTTGTATAATTTCATTATTGTTCTTTATAACTATAATAGCTTTTTCATAATTTGCAGGTATATTAAATGTTTTAACCCAATCATTTCCTGTACCAACTGCTATCATTGCAACTGTGATATCAGTTGTTTTAACATAATTTTGATTAAAAATACCATTTACGACCTCGTTCATAGTTCCGTCGCCTCCAACGCTGATAATCTTTCTAAAGCCTTTACCGATATTTTCTTTAACAATATCAATAGCGTGCAAAGGTGCTTTCGTAAATACGGTCATATAATTAAAACCATATTTATCCAAAAGGCGGCTAATTTCATTCCAATCACGACCACATTTACCTATACCCGCATTTGGATTAACTACAACAAGCCATCTATCTTTGTTTTGGCTATCCATAAACAGATTTTATGATTTATAAAACATGCAAAAATAACAAAAAATGTAGAATGTAGGGGAGGGAAAATTATAACTCTATAAAATATCAGCTTCAATCAGTTTATATACCTTATCCCCTCTTCTAACAATTGCAGGTACGGGAATTGAGCATATATCACCTTTTTTTGTAGTGTTAACCTGTTTTCTGTCAACTCTGATTTCATCAACAATAAATTCTTCAACTCCGGTGGTAGAGCCTATAATCATAACAAGATCTTTAACAGACAGTTCTTTTGTTTCCATTTTAATTTCAGCAACATTCAGTTTAGAAAAAAAGTTTAATACTTTACCAACATATACTTTTTTATATTTTGCTTGAG
>PWLF01000096.1 GCA_003559475.1 Bacteroidales bacterium | reverse complement strand
TCATGGCGTGTTGACCAATATTCAATATCAATTTTTTTGCACTCTTCTATCCACTTATTTACTTTCCAAAGCGGATTTGACGAATCAATTATTAATTTATCAAAATTATAATATTTTTTAATGTCCTTGATGTTGAGCCAGGGGTTTTTTGATATTATGAGATAATCAAGATTAATCGGTTTAATTTGTTTTTCTTTATTTTTCTTTATTCGATTGAAATCGGTTAATATTTTAATTTTTAAACCTTCAAAATAAATATAATTATCTTTAGTCCAAAAGTTATTATTGGGTTTACTTGCTGGACTACCTATTGTTATACTATTTATGTTTTCAATTTTTTTTGCGTTTCTGTTCTGAGAGATATTAAAGCTTATATCTCTTTCTCCGTTATTATAAAGTTCATTACAAGCTATAAAATTTGATGTATTACGATGAATAAAATCCATTCCTACACGATTATTTATGCTATAAACAATAAATAACTTTTGTTTATGATGTCTTATGCTTTTTGAACTAAAGCTAACGGATAGGATTATAATGCTAATCATTGATAGTTTTAATGCTGTTTTATTTTTTTTAATAAAAAAGTATGATACTGTAATAATAAGAAAAACTACTAAAAAAGTTGTAAAAAAATCTATACTAATGTTTTGCATACTGGAATATGGAATTTTTTCAATAAGACTCACACTTTTATGCATGCAAAAAACTAGCAAGGATAATATATGACCAATATATTTAGCTAAGAATGTTATTGGTGAAAATATCAAAAAAATGAGAGCAGTGTATATTATTAAGCTAGAAAGAGGTATAACAACAAGATTAGTAAGAATAAAATAGTTTGGAAATATTCCGAAATAATACAATGCCAGAGGCCCGGTTGCAAGTTGAGCAGCTATTGAAACAGTTGTAATAGCCCATGCTTTATCAAGAATTTTGTTTTTAATATAAAATATTTTATAAAGATGTGGTTGCATTGATACTATTCCAATTACAGCAAGATAAGAAAGCTGAAAGCCGATTTTTGTTACAATGTAAGGGTTGAATATTGTTAGCACAAAAGCTGATGCAGCGAGAATATTGTAAATGTTTGTATAACGATTAAAACTTTTAGCTACAGCAACAAAAGAGAACATTGTTGAAGCTCGTAAAACGGATGGCGAAAAGCCTGTTAATGTTGCATAAAACCAAATTAAAATAATTATTATTATAGTTTTGGGGATAACTCCATTTTTTAACCTGTTGAAAAAAGAAAAAATATGATTTAAAATTATATAAATTATCCCAACATGCAATCCTGATACACATAAAATATGCATTGCTCCTGCACTTGCAAATTGTTGGCGGAGTCTGTCATCTATGTAATCCCGATAACCTAATAAAAGCGCTGAAAGAACAGCAAATTCACGATCTTTTATGCTATGCTTTTTTAGTGTACTCATAGCCCTTTCCCTTAAGGATAGTGCATGAGATAAAACTATGCTTCCATTGTTTTCAGATATTACAAAATAATGCCCACTGGATCTATATCCTTGATAATAGATGTTATTAAAAGCCAAAAATCTTTTATAATTAAATTGATTTGGATTTTTGGGTGCCTGTATTTTGGTAAAAATATTGTTAGTAATAATTTTGTCACCATAATTTAATGATGATGCAATGCTGTCTTTTTCAACATATAGCATAATTTTACCACTAACATTTAAAGCTATAGTATCGTTAATTATATTTTTAGCCTCGCAAACTAGACGGAACGAATTTCTTCTTTCAGAAACAGGCTCAATAATTTGTAAAATTGTGTATGCATCTTCTTTATTCTCATATTTACTAAAATGGTTATGATTGTTTTTTTCATTATAATTTATTGTAATGCTGATACCTGCAAAAAAGAAAAATATGGAAATCAAAACACCAAATAACCATCGGTTATTGTATTGATTTAGCACTTTGTTATTAATAAAAACTATTATAGCCAAAAAGATAAATATTAATAAGAGTTCCTGTAAGTGATTAGAGATGCCTCCAAAAACTACGAATAAGATTCCTGATAAAAAAGGGATAAATAATCTTACGAGTGGTATATGAGCAATACCGTTCATTAGGTTTATATGTTAAGGTTAATTTGGTTTATTATTTTGCTAAAGTATCAAATAAATATGAAATATCAAAAAGATATAAATTTTTTAAAAAAACTATTCATATAATGAAAATCTTTATTATTTTTGCACTTCAAAACAAAGCGGGGTAGCTCAGGTGGTTAGAGCGTCGGATTCATAACCCGGAGGTCACGGGTTCAACTCCCGTTCCCGCTACTAAAAAAGCCTGTTAATTATTTGATTAACAGGCTTTTTTTAATTAAATTTTTATGAGTTTTATTTAAGCACACATCTAACAGAATATCCGGCATTTTTATCATTAGCATTAGGTGTCACTCTTCCACTACTACTTGTCATATTTCTTCTTAATGCTCTGTCAGCACTTTGTTCTGTTGAAGTCCACCAATACCCTATTGTGCCAATGTTTAAGTATGCCTCCATTGCAACATGAAGCCTGCTTCCTCCCGGTAATGCTGAAAATCCGAAATAATCTACTCCATTGTGTGATGGGTTAGGATCCCATCTTGGATGGTTATTTGTATCACAGTTACCATCAGGATGTCCATCTTGTCTACAAGATTTTAGTACATTTGCTACAGTATGCTCTGTAACATCTTCAAAAACAATAATAGAATAATTAATAATATAATTCCAGTCATCATCGCTCATAACTTCCCATCCGTCAGGACATATGCCTCTTGGATCATTAACAGCGTACCAGTTATAAAGCTTCCCATATGCATCTACAACTTGTGCATCACTATTAATTCCGCTTATTTCACTATGAGGATAAACAACATAAGCTCCATCAGAAGTGTCATGCCAATCTTGTTCACTTAATCCGGTTTGAATATTATCTCCATTGTAATACTGAGTTGTTCTTAAGTTTTCTGCAAACAAGCATCTGTCGCCAATATTTACAATATCGTATTCATAGCCGTCTATATTAGGTTTGGTTATTCCCTGACATGGATCAATAACATCAAAGTTAGCATTTAGTGTTACGTCTCTATCAGGCATTGTAAACATAAATTCTTCGTCTTGACTAACAACATCTCCTGTGTCACCATCAGTCCAGTTAATAAATTCAAATCCATCATTTGTTGTAAGTCTCACTCTTGCTTCATCACCTTCTTCGAAAAATCCTCCTCCACGTAATGTTCCACCTATCTCGGGCAACCCTACCAAAGTAAGTTCATATGCAGGTGGTGGTAAAGGTATTGTTTTAAAATCTCTTTGTAAGCCATAAGATATCCCTGCTCTGTTTTTTGCATAAGCCCTAACATAGTATGTGGTTTCCGGCTCAAGATCAGTGATAGTAGCATAAAATATTCCAAATCCTTCACCAGCGTCAATATTTTCAATATTTCTATCTATAGTTGGCATTATATCAGAACAATATACTATTCCTCTGGATGTAACAGGGTCGTTAATATTTCCCTCAATTTTACCTCCAACTCTGGCTGTATATTCTGTGATGCTATCAGGAAACAGAGTTTCAATTTTTGGAAGTGGAATCTCTATAGGCTCATCAGGGTCACAACTCCAAAACAAAGTTGAACCAAACCCTATTGATAAAAGTATTACAAAAAATAAAATGTTATTATTTGGCTTCATATCTTTATAATTTAATTTATTTTTTCAATATAATCTTTAATACGTAATATATAAAATAGTGTTATACAAAAATACTAATAATATTTCATTTTTTTATTTTTTTAATGATTTTTTTAAACTTTAACGCTTTGTTTTTTTAATGTTTAATCAGATAGTTATGTGATATTCTTTATTAAAACATATATATTTACAATATAATATGTATATGGTCATTTAAAAAAATTATAGTCTCATTTTTTTATTTGTGAATTTTCGTCATTTTTTTTGAAATATCGAAATTTTCAAGATTTATAATCAATGGAAATAAACAAATTAAATATTAATATATAAACTATAAAATACTTTTGTTTTTAGAATTATTTATGTTTTGTGATGCTTTTACTATAACACTTCAAAAAAGGTTTGTTATTAATATGTATTAATCATAAAAAAATATAATACATAAAAAGTGAAAAAATACAAAATTTTAAGAATTTATTAAATTAATCATTGTTAGTTTATTATCATTTACTATATTTGTTTTTTAATAATTAATATATTAATAAAGTTTTGGGACTTTTTAATTAAGTCCCTTTATTTTTAACCAAAAGAACAGTAATCATGACAAAAACACCTTACAAAGTAGTATCAGTTATTTATGAATTAAGAGCAGATAATTCAGGTGGAGATGTAATTGAAAAAGTTACAAAAGAAAAACCTGCTGAATTTTTATTAGGTGCAGGTAAAATTATTGATGAGTTTGAAAATCAGGTAAGTAACCTTAATAAAGGTGATAATTTTGATTTTCAAATAGAAAGCGATAAAGCTTATGGCCCGGTTAAAGAAGAGGCCAAAGTTCAGCTTCCTATTACAGCTTTTCAAATTGATGGAAAAATTCCTGATGACCTTCTTCAGCCAGGCAAGGTTTTGCCAATGAAAGATCAGCAAGGAAATCCGTTATACGGAAGAGTAGTTGAGGTAGCAGAGGATAAAGTATTGATGGATTTTAATCATCCTTTGGCCGGCATAAATCTTCATTTTTCAGGTGAAGTTCTTTCTACTAGAGAGCCAACGCAAACAGAAGTTGAAAACAAGAAAATTGATGGTGAAGGCGAAGAAAATATTTCTAATTAAATAAGAGTTATTTTTAGCATAGTTATTTGCTTAGATTACAAATGTTTTTTAGGAGTTTTCTTAAAAGTTTTTATTGACAAAACATGTATGGATACAGAAATAGCAATGATCATCAATAAAATTCTTAACCATAATATGTTTACAACATAGAACGCACTAAAACTTATCGTTAACCATAAAAGTAATAGGGTGTAAATCTTAATTTTAAGAGGCACACCCTTTTTTTCTCGATAATTTTTGAGGTATTCCCCAAAGTATTTATTAGTTATCAACCAGAAATAAAAACGTTTTGAGCTTTTAGCATAGCAATAAGCTGATAATAAAAGCAGGGGAGTGGTTGGAACTAAGGGTAATATTATTCCCGCAGCCCCTATACCTAAAGATATAGACCCTGCGATAACATATAATTTTCTTTGATATGGTAAAAGATCTTTCCCAAAAGTCAGATGATGGTTTTCATCATCAAAAGTGTCATTTATTATTTTTTTATCCTTAACTTCTTTATTCACTTTACAGATATTACTTTTCCATAGTGTTAAAAATTGCAGTGTTGTGAATTTCTTTTAACTCTTGAATTGAGCCAAAATTTTCATTATCAATAACTGCATCGCTCCCTTTTACAGTTCCTAAGAAAAATGATTTAGTTTTATATTTTGATAATAAGTCACTTAATTTTTCTTTATTACGGGGATTGATTGACACTATCACCCTGCTTTGTGATTCTCCAAATAAAAATGCATCTTTTCGAATACTTTTATCTGAGTTAATTTCAAATCCAAGTTGTTTTTCTTTTGCAGACTCTAGTAGGGAAACAAATAAACCACCATCAGCAATATCATGAGCTGAATTTAAAATATTTTCTTTAATTAGATGTTTTATTATTTTTTGAAGTTCAAGCTCCTCATCTATATCAAAATGAGGTGCCGGTGAATTTTTAATTTTATGATATTTGCATAAATATTCAGAACAATTAATATCATTTTTTGAATCACCAATTAAGAAAATTAAGTCATCTTCATTCTTAAAACTTAATCCTGTTAGATACTTTTTACTTTCAAGTAAACCTATCATTCCAATTGTCGGAGTTGGAAAAACAGGAACTTCTTTTTTGTTTAAAACGCTTTGGTTGTAGAAGCTGACATTCCCGCCGGTAACCGGGGTTTTAAGTTTTTCACAAGAAAGACTCATTCCTTTTATTGAGTTTACAAACTGCCAATATACTTCAGGACTGTATGGATTTCCAAAGTTAAGGCAATTAGTAACAGCTAAAGGCTCACCACCTGAACAAACAATGTTTCTAGCAGCTTCAGCAACAGCAATAGCTGCTCCTTTATAAGGATCGGCATGTACGTATCTTGAATTACAATCAACTGTCATCAATAGGGCTTTATCTAAACCTTTAAGGTTGATGCATGCTGCATCAGAACTAATATTTGATGTCATGTTTTTAGTCCCAACCATTGAATCGTATTGTTCAGTAACCCAGCATTTTGATGCAACATTATATGAACTTATAACTGTTTTAGCAACCTTTTTAAGGTCTTCAGGAATATTTACAGAGTCAATACTAAATTTTTTGTTTTCTTCATAATAAGCGGGTTCTTTGTATTCTCTATCATAAATCGGAGCTCCCCCTCCCAGTACCAGTGAATCAGCCGGAACTTCTGCCACAAGTTCTTCATTCATATAATATCTTAAAGAATCTCCTTTGGTTACATGACCAATCTCAACACAGTTTAAATCCCATTTATTAAAGACATCATTAACCTCTTTTTCTCTTCCTTTTTTTACAACTATCAACATTCTTTCTTGTGATTCTGATAGCAGTATTTCAAATGGTTTCATGTTTTTTTGGCGAAGAGGCACTTTATCAAGAAAAATATCCATTCCGTGTTTGCCTTTCGCAGACATTTCGGATGTAGAGCAAGTAATTCCTGCTGCTCCCATATCTTGCATTCCAACTACAGCTCCTGTTTTAATTACTTCTAATGTTGCTTCCAGCAATAGTTTTTCCTGAAAAGGGTCTCCAACTTGTACAGCAGGGATTTTATCTGAAGAATCTTCGGTAATATCTTCAGAAGCAAAAGTTGCTCCATGTATGCCGTCTTTTCCTGTGGATGATCCAACGATAAACACAGGGTTTCCAACGCCTTCAGATATCGCTGATATAGTTTCACCTTTCTTAACAATCCCGACTGACATAGCATTTACCAGAGGGTTTGTATTATAGCATTCATCAAAGAATACTTCTCCGCCAACAACAGGAACGCCAAAAGAATTGCCATAATCTCCAATACCTTTTACTACATTTCTTAACAACCACTTTGTTTTGTTTAAAGATAAATCTCCAAATCGTAAAGAATTAAGTTGAGCAACAGGTCTTGCACCCATTGTAAATATATCGCGGTTTATTCCTCCAACTCCGGTGGCTGCTCCCTGATATGGCTCAACGGCAGATGGATGATTATGAGACTCTATCTTAAATGCGCATGCTAATTCATCGCCAAGATCAACAAGCCCGGCATTCTCATCTCCGGCTTCTGCTAATAAATTTTCCCCTTTTCTTGGTAATGTTTTAATCCACTTTATAGAGTTTTTATAAGAGCAATGTTCTGACCACATTACTGAATAAATACTTAATTCAGTATAATTTGGCTCTCTTCCTAAAAATTTTTTTATGCTTTCATATTCCTCAGGCAATAAACCCAGTTCTTTGGCAACTTCTAAATTTACAATTTCTGATTTACTCATTTTTAAAATATTATTGTGTTAATTTTTGTCAAATATTTCTTTGATTTTATTAGCTAAAATGTCTATAAAATTTTGTAATGGGTCAGAAGCAATCATCTCTACAAATGATGTTAGTTCAGCTTCAAAAATTATCTCAACTTCACATTTATCTTTATCGTATGAATAAAAATGACAATCAAGTGTATAATCAATTGGATTACTTCCGTCAGATACAATATTTATTTGATTAGGAGGTGTTTTAGATGCTATTTTCATTGACAAATTTCCAATATTGTCAACTTTAAAAGTACATGAATTTCCATCAGTTTTCCAGTTGCTTACCTCTTTTGGTAATAACTTGTTGAAATTATTAAAATCTGCAATAAAATCATATACCTTTTCACATGGAGCATTTACGATAACCTTTTTGCTTGTAAATTTTGTCATATTGTATATTATTTAATATTAATAAAAATCTTACTTCCAATCATTGGGGTTTTTTCTCCATTGTTCTAAAACAAACATGTCTTCTTTTTTTATATAACCATGTTCTGAAGCAATATCTACTAATTTATTATAATTGGTTAAAGTTAATAATTTACATTTAGCTTTTTCAAAATTTTTGTCTGCAATATCAAAATTATAGGTAAAAATTGCTAACATTCCAATTACATTACAATTATTTGCCCTGAGGCTTTCGACAGCTGAAAGACTACTGCTTCCTGTAGATATAAGGTCTTCAATTACAAGTACTTTATCTCCCGGTTTTGTAACACCTTCTATTTTGTTGCCTAAGCCATGACCTTTTGTATTACTTCTTACATATACGAAAGGAAGATTTAAAGAATCTGCAACCATTACTCCATGCGCTATACCTCCGGTAGCAACTCCGGCTATACAGTCAATTGAATCATATTGATCATTAATCAAAGATGCCATAGATTCAATAACAAGGCTGCGAGTCTCAGGATAAGATAAGATCCTGCGATTATCACAATAAATTGGAGATTTTATTCCGGAAACCCATGTAAATGGATTAGAAATATTTAACTTTACAGCTTCGATTTTTAATAAACTCTTAGCTATATTTGTACTGATTTTTTCATTTAATTTCATACAGCAAATGTATAAAGTTTTCATAAATGATAGAAAAATAATTTTATCAAACATTGTTAATAAAAAGCTAAATAATGACGTACTCGTTGTGAAAACAGCTAATAAAGGTGATTTTAAACAAGAATTGGAATTGTTTATAAATAATAATTATGATAAAAAAACTTTAATTTTTGTTGATAATAATGTTGAATTATTATATCAATATTTAAAAGAATCTACTCAATATATTGAAGCAGCGGGTGGTTTAGTTTTAAATCCAAACCGGGAGTTTTTGTTTATTTATCGTTATGATAAGTGGGATTTGCCTAAAGGAAAAGTGGATGAAAACGAATGCTATGAAAGTACTGCAAAAAGAGAAGTTTCGGAGGAATGTGGGGTTTTTGGATTGAAAATATTGGAAAAACTTAATCCAACTTATCACCTTTATTTTTTAAATGATGGAAAATTGGCTTTTAAAAAAACATTTTGGTATCTAATGTTTTGTGAAAATTGGGAAAATCCGAAACCGCAAACCGATGAAGATATTAGTAAAGTTATATGGGTGAAAAAATCGGATATAAGTAGCCTGTTAAAAAATACATATCCGTCTATTCATGAGTTATTAAAAGAACATTTGAACAGATGAAAAAATCATTAACTAAAGGTTCACAAAAGTACATGAATTTAAAACCATAATAAACCCTTAGGGTTTTAGAAACCCTAAGGGTTTGAGTCAAAATATTTTGAAATATTCTTTTTTAATCCTTGACTTGGGAAGGGAGCTGAATGAACTATAATATTTCCCTCAGGGTTAATTAATACAAATAAAGGGAATTGCCGGACTTCGTATTTGTCAAGAAGCCGAAAATTTCCATTAAAATGAAAAAAATCCCATGGATAATTATAGCGTTTTATGAATTGCTTATAATCCTCTATATGCCTGTCAGCCGATATACTTAAAACAGCAAGGCTGTCTTTATGCTTTTTATGAATTTCATTTAACAAACTAAACTCTTGATGGCAAACAACACACCAGGATGTCCAGAAATTAATTAACAAATAATTGCCTTTATAATCTTCAAGGCATTTTGAATTACCATTGTTATCAACCAGGTTAAGTTTTGGTGCAGGAGAATCTTTTGTTAATTTCTTAAAATTATTATAAATATTTTCAGCAATATTTCTATGCTCCGGGAATCGGCTGTTTCTTTTAACATTATAGACAATTGACTCTACACCTTTTTTTCTGTAAATAGGATTATGATACATGTCCTGCAGTCCTTTAAGCATTACTAATTCTCTAAGAACTTCATTTCTCAGTATGTCTTCTTTACCAAGTGTATCCATAAGTGCATTATAACTTTGATGCTCATTAACGCATACACGAAGATCGTATATGCTAATATTTCTGCTGCTTGCAAAAATAAATTTATCAAAAATAGAGTTGAAAAAATCCATATATAGTGGATTGTTGTATAGTATTGGCTCATCAATGATATAATCCGTGTAAAGAGTATTTGGAGATTTGATATTTGCTACTCTATAATATAAAGCGTATTTATATTCGTAGTATTCTTGAAAGAATAAATTTTCTGATTTGTAATCATCAAAAATTGAGTCTGTTTTATTTCTGAATTTTTCAAAAGGCACATCTAATCTTTGTCTTCTGATATTTGAAAAGTGCTCAAGTAAAAAGTCATCAAAAGTGCTATTAAACTCTGATATTTTTTTATTTAGTTTATCCGGTTTGTCGTTATTATAAATATCGAAACTAAAATACCATGGATCAAGATATGGATTACGCCTGTCATCTAAAGTATCAAAATCAACCGGGTCAAATAACACCTTATATTTATTTCCCGGCTCAACAAAATGCCCCATACTTGCGTGGTCTATGCGATAAAAAACATATATGGGTTCATAGGTTTTAAAATTAAATCTGAAGCGACCATCAGAGTCTATATTATATTCTGCAATTTCTTCTCGTGTATAAGAAATTTGGTCTGAATATTTCATCAATCTAATGTTTTTCCCTTCTGCTCCCGGGAATTTCCCTTCTATTACAACCTCAAAATTTATACTATAAGCATTAGAAATGAAAAATATGCAGAGAATACAATATATTAAAAATTTAAACTTCATTATAAAAAAGCAATAATTATAAGATTTGATGTAGTTTTATTTTTTTTAACGAAATAGCTTAAAAAATATTCTAAACTTTTTTATAGGCAGCAATTAGCATACCAAATAAATATAAATAATTATTGATTCCAATTACTAATATCAATTCCTTCCGGAACAAAAGGAGAGGGGTCGCCTCCGTTTTTTAGAATATCTCTTACTATAGATGAGTTTAAAGGAGTATATTGGGTTGCTGTCAAAAGAAAAACGGTGTCAATTTCAGTATTCAACTGCTTGTTGATTTGCCCGATACTTCTTTCAAATTCAAAGTCTGCAGATGTTCTCAGACCTCTTAAAATGTATTTCGCTCCTACTTTTTTGCAAAAATCAACTGTTAATCCACTGTAAGTCATAACTTCAATTCCAGGATAGTCTTTAAAGACTGTTTTAATCCACTCTATTCTTTTATTAACAG
Source organism: Bacteroidales bacterium (assembly GCA_003559475.1). Classification (GTDB taxonomy): domain Bacteria; phylum Bacteroidota; class Bacteroidia; order Bacteroidales; family UBA7960; genus PUKZ01. Next base: position 9,311 of record PWLF01000096.1, on the reverse strand, counting down.
GAAAGAAGTTTTCTTTATTCTGATTATCGCCTATGGCAATAATTATATTGTCAAATAATGGCATTGCTCTTTTAATAACACATTCATGACCTCTTGTAATAGGGTTAAAAGAGCCCGGGAATATAGCTTTTTTTTTCATTATAAAATAGCTGGTTTAATAGTTGAAAAAAGAACCGAATATATTGATTAAAAATTGTTTTTAAAAATACTAAAATTTACTTTACCATATTTTCTTTTTTCATAAAATCCTTCGAGTTGATCCAGATTAGTTTCTTTTCCGTGTTCTATTATAAGCCATCCATTTTCTTTTAACAATTGATTTTCGAAAACATTTTTATGAATAAAGTTAGTTTTTTTGTAATCAAACGGAGGATCAGCAAAAATAATATCAAAGTTTATTTTACAAATTGATAAAAAATGTAAAGCATCATCTCTTATTACTTTAAAGTTGTTATATGATAACTCTCTTGCCTGCTTACGAATAAACTGAACACATTTATTGTTTATTTCAACAGCATATAGATTATTAACTCCTCTGGAAGCAAATTCATAAGAAATATTTCCTGTGCCTGCAAATAAGTCTAATACAGTAATATATTCATATTCAAAATCATTACTTATAATATTAAATATTGATTCTTTAGCCACATCAGTAGTTGGTCTTAAATCCAGGTTTGATGGTGGCTTAATTTTTCTTTTTTTGTTGATTACCCCAATTATCCGCATGCATTTGCATTTAGAAGGTTATAAAAATAGTTGTGTGGAATATTATCAAAAATCTCATGGTATTTGAACAAATCCCCCCTTGCACCTAAATCAACATTTTTGAAGTATGGTGTTAAATTGCTATAGATCTCTGATTCAATACTTACCTTACCTGTTAAAATAATGTTTTTTTCTTCGCTAATTATCTCAAATTGTTCCATAACAAAGAACAAATAATACATTATGTCTTCCCATGTCTTATATTTAAATGAATTATAAAACAGTAATTTGCTCCCATCAAGGATAATTATTTCAAAGTTCCCGGTTTGAATATTAATAATTATATCAGCTTTCAAATCATTATTTTTAATATCATATAAAATACTTTCAATTAAAACAGATGAAAAATGCCTCAACCTGTATGTTTTAAAATATTCATCAAACTTTTGTTTTAATTTATTCGGTATAGTATATATAGAATATGCTTGCAAATTATGCAGCTTTTCATAACAAGTTGTTTGGTTTCCTGGTTTATTATAATTAAACTCTAAGTACTTGTCTTTTTCTTTTTCAAAAAATAATTCTGATGGCATTAAAACATTATGCTGTGATGTGTATAGCAGAGTAACTCTCTCAAAATCAGAAAGCAGGTATTCATTAGAAGTAACAATTTCTTCGAATTTGCTTGGCAGTGCTTCGTTGTTATAATTTTCTTCGAATACAAATGATTCTATTAACCTATATTGATATTTAGATGTGTCTAGAATACAGTAAGAAAGAAAATTATTAGAAATCTCGATTGTTAAAAAATTTTTATTAATGAATCCGGGTTTAAAAGATTCATCTATAAGGGAACAAACCTTATTATTATTAGCATTTTGCATATTTTAAAATTATTCCCAATTCCCATCTAGTGATGATTCTATCATTGAACCAACCTGCAGCCCTCTTTCTCTGGTATAATAAATTTTATATTCCAGTCCGCGCATGTAATGAGGTATTTCTGTAGAAGCCATGAAAACAGGTAATTCAACTAAACCTCTTTCTATAGTTCCCGACTTCATGGTGAATCTTTTTCCTCCACTGAAAGGAACATAAGGTAAAGAGTCTAATGGATATTTTCTATTTCTAAATAAGGTGTCTATAGCAGGAATCCATGTAGAGTCTCTTTGAACTATTCCTTTTCTGACTGCTTCTGATTCGGTTAAAGTATCCGGTACTGTACCAATAGCTCTAACAATAGCTAATGAATCATTGCGAATAAAATTAACAAGAGAATCTAAGTCTCCTGTAAATTTTCCATATCTTGACCTGTGAGCAATTTGTGCTTGTCTGATATCTTTAAGACGTTCAATTACTTTTTGTTCTCTTTCACGAGCATCTTGTCTGAAATGAACAGGTTCCATAATTGTCTCATAAATAAAATATACCAATACTAAAATTGCAATAGTCAGTCCAATGTGAATAGCTGTTTTCATATTTTTTTATCCTTTAATCAATTTTTAAAAATAAATTCTTTTGCAAATATTCAACTTTTTTTTTAAACATACTAAAAAATAAACAAATTAAATTAATATTTATTATTTTTTTAAGCATTAAATATATTATAAAATGACCTTAAACACTGATGTTTAAAATATTTTGAAATATTATAAGCGATTTTTTATTTAATTTGGTTATGTTTTAAAAATGAAAAATATTTAACTTCGCAATTCAAAGTTATAAAAAATGCATTATAAATAATTAAATTTTTTAAATGGGAGAAAAAATAATTAATCTTGATCAAATAGATTCAGTAGATCTTTTTGGTTTAAATGAAGAGAAATTAAAGATTTTACGAAAAGCTTTTCCGAAATTAAAAATTGTTCTTAGAGGGGATAAGCTTATTATTGTTGGCAAAGATGAAGAAATAGAAGATTTTGAAAAGAAAATTGATAGAATATTTGAGCATTATGGTAATTATAATAAGATAACAAAAGATAATATTGAAGATATTATTGCAGATAATACTGATAGTCTTGACCTTGAAGTAGAGGGGGATGACTCATCTCATGTGTTGGTTCATGGTAGAAGTGGAATGTTGATTAAGGCACGAACGCCTAATCAAAAAAAGATGGTTGATAGTTTTAAAAAAAATGATATGATATTTGCCATAGGGCCGGCGGGAACAGGGAAAACATATACAGCAGTTGCTATTGCTGTTAGAGCATTAAAAAATAAGGAGGTTAAAAGAATAATTCTTGCAAGGCCGGCTGTTGAAGCAGGAGAAAATTTAGGATTTCTTCCCGGTGATCTTAAAGATAAGCTGGACCCATATCTTCAGCCTTTATATGATGCATTAAGAGATATGATTCCTGCTCAAAAACTTGAGTCTTTCATTGAAGATGGAACTATTGAAATTGCTCCTTTGGCATTTATGAGAGGACGGACACTTGATAATGCATTTGCAATACTTGATGAAGCCCAAAATGCAACAGAAAACCAACTAAAAATGTTTTTAACTCGTATGGGCAAATCAGCAAAATTTATAATAACAGGAGATATTACTCAAATAGACCTTCCGTTTAATCAAAAGTCCGGACTAGTAGCTTCTATTGATATATTAAAAGATATCGAAGGCATTAATTTTATATTTTTGGATGATAGGGATATTATACGTCACCCGCTAGTAAATAGAATAATTGATGCGTACAAAGATTGGGGTAAAAAAGAATAAACTATATTTGCATAATTTTTATTAACTAAAATTTTATCTATATATGAATAATAACGCAATAATTAAAACTGATTTCAATTTTCCCGGGCAGAAAGATGTGTATAAAGGAAAAGTTAGAGATCTTTATTTCTTAGAAGACAATTCTTTGATAATGGTTGTTACTGACAGAATTTCAGCTTTTGATGTAATTCTACCTAAAGGAGTCCCTTTTAAAGGACAAGTTTTGAACCAAATAGCTTCAAAATTTTTAGATGATACTTCCGATATCGTCAAAAATTGGAAAGTTGCAACGCCTGATCCAATGGTAACAGCTGGTATTAAGTGCGAGCCTATTATGGTTGAAATGGTTATAAGAGGTTACTTAACAGGGCATGCCTGGCGTGAATATAAAAAAGGTAAACGCGAAATATGCGGGCAAAAAATGCCTGATGGAATGAAAGAAAATGAGAAATTTCCTGAACCAATAATTACGCCCACAACAAAAGCTACTTCAGGACATGATGAAGATATTTCAAAAGAAGAAATTATTAAAACGGGTCTTGTTAGAGAACAAGATTATCTTAAAATTGAGGATTATACTAAAAAACTTTTTAAAAGAGGACAGGAGTTTGCAAACGAAAGAGGACTGATTCTTGTTGATACTAAATATGAATTTGGAAAAGTTGATGATGAAATAATATTAATTGATGAAATTCATACTCCTGACTCTTCAAGGTATTTTTATGCTGACGAATATCAGCAAAGATTTGAAAAAGGTATGGCTCAAAAACAGTTGTCAAAGGAGTTTGTGAGAGAATGGCTAGTGGAAAAAGGATTTCAGGGTCAAGAAGGACAAAATATTCCGGATATGCCTGATGATTTTATAACCCAGGTCTCAGAAAGGTATATTGAGCTGTATGAGAAAATTACCGGAGATAAATTTCAGAAAGCTCAATTAACAGAAAATATAGAAAAGAGAATTGAGGATAATTGTATTAAGTTTATAAGAAGTTAAATATATAAAAATCATAAAAAAAACGCTATTTCGGTTTTAGAAATAGCGTTTTTTTTTGTTGCTAATTATTTTTAATCAACAACTTGTATTTTTTTAATCTTACTATCAGTAGCTGTATCAATTTGTATTATGTACAAGCCATTATTGAAATTGCTTATATCAATAGCATGATCTTTATTTTCTAATAGATTGCTATACATCGTTTTACCTGTGATGTCCAAAATTTTGACCCGCTTAATATTATTATCAGATTTTATATTAATAATATCATTAGCAGGATTTGGATATACAGAAAGAGACATTTCATCAACAATATCAACAGATGTGTCATCTCTAACCATTATAACATCTTCCTCAACATCTTCATCGACTATAAGAACATAATCATTTACTGTAACGTATCCGGTTTTTGTTACTTCATATTGATATAACCCAGGACCGAAGCCATCGAATAAATAATTTCCGGCGGCATTTGCGTTGCCTTCAACTCTTGCTGTAGCATTATGAATAGGTTCAAGATCTTCATTCATAACATTAAATAAAATGTTATAAATTTCAGGTACAGGTTCTAGTATTATTTCCTTCATCCAGTTGCCTTGATAATCGCTATCATAGTCATTTACATTTCTCCATCCGTGATGATAACCCGGGAAATTTAATAAGTTTCCTTTACCTTCTTCAAGAGTTCCAGCTGCTATAGAAGCGTCATCATAACCTAAGGGTTTAATTGGAGGATCTGCATCAGGATTATTCCATCTTACTGTAATCAAAAGTTCTTGATTTATATCAACAAGATAAGGGTTATTCAGCTCTATTTCATTCCACTGATTTGCTTGTAAGGCAGCAGTTATAGTTTGAACTCTAACTTGTGACATATTATCAATATCAGGACCTTGATAAATTCTAAGTACTGCAGCAGTAGGAAGTTCTCCCATTAACATTCTAATATTTGTGATTTCCATACCATCAAGGTCTACAAGATCATCAACTTCAAATAGTATTCCACTCTCCCAGTTTGAACTATAAACACTTAATCTTGTCCCACTACCATCAATATGCCAGGCGAGAGTTTCAGAACCACTGGTTTCTAATTCAATCATCCAGTTACCGGTACCTCCACCAGGTAACATATTTGCTAGTCTATTCCAGCTATTTTGAGGAAAAGACCCAAATATTGTTAAATCTCCTTTTGGATTTGGTGTTCCCTCATCATAAGTAGCAGTATGTACTCCCAATCCTTGAGTATCCCATTCTATAGTAGCGTATAATTCTTCTGAAGCATCAATTGAAACCGTTTGATCAATAGTTACATCAACCCAACCAAAAGAAGAGTTTTGAGCAGCAATAAGTTCGGCATCAATATTTTGACTATGAACTAAAGTTAAGTTACTCTCATTAGGTCCTTGCCATATTTTTATTTCACCACTTGGAACAAAAGGCTGGTTAGTTAGTCCTGTGTACTTAAAACTTAAAGTTGTGATATTCTGTCCGTTAACATGTGATATGTCAGCAGGGTCAAATTTTATTCCGCTTGTCCAAACAGATGGACCTCTGACAGGACCATCATCTTCGCAACCAATAAATCCGGCATTAACATCTGTATGCCATTTCAAATCCTCTGTATCTGTTTTTTCTTCTTTCTTTGATTCTTTTTTGCCCTCTTGCTTTTCAGGCAGTTGGATTTTGTTTGTTAATTGCGTTGATTCCAGTTTTAAATTTTTTTCAGCATTCTGTGTTTTGTTATTTTCTTGTTCGTTCAGTTTTATCGATTCAAGTTTTAATGTTTCTTTATTCGATAAATATTTTGAGTATGCTTTATGAACATGATACTGTGAAATAATAGTACCTGCACCTATTACAAGCATAGATAAGGTTAAAAAGATACTTTTTTTAATTGTTTTCATAATTTTAATAATTTTTAGTTTGCTTTTTTAATATATTTAAAAATATAATTTCAATTTGCTAAAATAAAAAATAATTACTAAAATTCAAATTTATTTTAAAATTTTAATATTTTTATAAAATGTGTTCTCTTTAGTAGTAATTATTAATAAGTATATTCCACTATAAAAATTTTCAACATTGATTTTGCAGGAATAATAATTAACATTTTCTTTATACATTATTCTACCTGAAGTATCAAGTAATTGTATATTTTCAATGATTTCTTGATTTTCAATGTTAAGAATGTTTTTGACAGGATTAGGGTATATCAATAACTTGTTTTCTTTTTGATTATTTATAGAAGTGTTATCTCTAACCATTATAACTTCTTCGACAACATTGCCATCATCAACAAAGACGAAGTCTCTGACTGTCATATAACCTTGTTTCGATGCTACGTAATTATAAAGACCCGGATTAAAGTCATAAAACTCGTATTGACCTGCAGTTCCTTGCGATCCATCAAGCTCAATGAGAGCATCAGTTATTTCCTGAAAATTTTCATCCATTACATCAAAAATAATATTATAATCGAAAGCTGCCGGTTCAACAAGTATTTCTTTCATCCAGTTACCTTGATAGCTGTTATCCAGTTCGTATAAAGTAGTCCATTCTCTTTGTCTTACAAGATTTCCTTTTCCGTTAATAGTTGTTCCTGCTCCTATAGAGCCATCATCGTAGGAAGCAGGAAATATATTACCTCCCGGGGGGTTAGTCCACTCAACTCCCACAACCAAATCTTTTTCGATATCTATAAAATGAGGAGTGTTTAGAGGGATTTCTGACCAATCATCTTCTGTTAAATCATTTGTTATAACCTGACTTCGTCTTAGTATTAAATTATCAGGGTAATGCCCTTCCCATATTCTAAGTCTGGCTACATCAGGAATAGCATTGGTATAAATTTTAAATTTTCCTATTTGTTTATCTTCAAGGTCTTCGAGATCTTCAGGAATAAACTTTATTGCACTTGTCCAGACAGCTGTTCTTGCTCCAATTATAGTTCCTAATTCGTTAACATGCCATTTAAGGGTATCTTCATCTTCGGTTATCAATTCTTTCATCCAATTTCCAAACTGACCTAAACCTGTATGACTTGTTATATTATCCCAAGGACGTTGAGGGTATGTACCCATAATAATCAGTCCTCCTTTATTCTCAACTGGAGGGTTTAGGGTGTCAATACAAGCAGGATGATAACCATCACCGGGATCATCCCACTCAACACCGGCATATAATTCTTTAGAGGCATCTATGGTATAAGGCTCATCAAGCTCTATGCTTTTAAACCCCAACATGGATTGAGCTGCGTCTATTTCGTCATCTATTGATTGCACTAAAACCTCTTCCATATCATTTATAGAAGAACCTTGCCATATTTTGAATACGCCACCGTTTGCTATAATATCACCGGTAAAACCTCTAAAATATATACGGAAAGTATTTATAGTTTTTCCGTCAAAATCTTCTAAATCTTCGGTGCTAAAACCAATGCCACTTGTCCAGTACAAAGGACCTTTTACCGGCATATTCCTATCTATACCAATTGATCCTGAATATTCATCAGTGTGCCATTTAAACCATTCCGGATCATCTTTTGAATAAGATTGTTTATTATTATAATTTCTATTGTAATTATCATCAAAATGATAATCATCCTTTTCTTCAATAAAAACTTCGCTACTTGATTTATTTCCTTCTTTATCAATTTGTTGAAAAGCATATTGTGAATAGCATAGCTTTACACTTGAATAAAATAACAAAATCAATATAGTAATTAATTTCATAAATGTAGTAATAGTTTTCATTTTTGTCATATTTTTTTTATTTTGTAGTAGTTGTTTTTGAATTATTTAATATTTTGTTTAAAAAACATTATGTAAAATTACAAAAAAAAGTTTTATGTTTGACAAAAACTTATGTGTTTTTTTTTAATTTTCAAAAAAGTTTTATTATGTAATATTTAATAATTTAAATAGAAATATTATTTTTACAGTTGTTTTATTAAATCTATTTATTAATCTTTAATTTTTTAAAAAAATGTTAAAAAAATCAATTTTATTTGTTGCAATTTTAACCCTTGTTATTTCTTGTAATCAAGTATCAAAGGAAGCAGATAATGAGAAAAATGATGAAATTTTAAAGGAAGAAAGTTTAAACATCCATGAATCTTTTTTTCAAAATCTTTCTAAGCTGTGTGGAAAATCATTTAAAGGGAAAGAAATATATAGAAGTCATCACGGTGAAAGCATGGCTGAGTTCGAGATGATAATGCATGTTAATGTTTGTAAAGATGATCAAATACATATTCCTTTTCATATAGGTGAAGACAAATCACGTACATGGCAATTTTTCCTTGAAAATGGCAGTTTGTCGTTAAGACATGACCACAGGCATGATGATGGAACGCCCGAAGAACAAACAATGTATGGCGGATATGCCGATGATACAGGTTGTGAATACAGACAAAACTTTCCTGCAGATGAATATTCCGCTGAATTAATAGAAGATGGTGGCGGAAATGTTTGGACTATTAAACTGGATGAAGATATGACGACCTTTACATACAGACTTGAGCGGGATAAAGAAAAAAGATGGAGAGTTGATTTTGACCTTACAAAACCCTTGTAAAGAGGAAGAAATGTTTTTTTATTAAAAACTTAAAAATATTTACCATGTAAGAAAATTAAGATTAGTTATTTCTTTCTGCATTAATGCTCTTAATTTCATCCTTAATCCCTTAATGGTAACCTTTTTTTTAAAACATTAAGAAATTAAGGAATGATTAAGAAAAATTAAGAACATTTAAGTAATTAATCTTACTTTTTACTTTAAAAACTTTCAACTTTTAAATTACACACTCTGTGAAATAACTCTGTGACACTATGTGGTAAAAAAATATTTACCATATGAGGCATATGAGGGCATATAAGAAAATTAAGATTAGTTATT
>PWLF01000008.1 GCA_003559475.1 Bacteroidales bacterium | reverse complement strand
GCAAACAAATATTACTACTAAACTAAAAATTATATAAAGAACGATTTTAGGGTTAAGTGTATAGCTACACTTAAAATGAGTCGGTTTTTAATTAACATTAAATTTTAAATACTTTTTTAAATTATTATTTATTATTTTAAAATGCTTTTATTCAATAATTATAGTATTTCTGCTAGGATTACTATTTTCTCCGGTCAATTTAATTATATATAAACCCGGAACAAGACTATTTAAATCAATACTATTTTGATTAATTTGTTTAGAAATTATAGTATTCCCACTAAGATCAAAAACTTTTATATTTTGATAATTTTCTGCATTCTCTAAATATACAATTCCATTAGATGGATTTGGGTATATTATCACATTATCCGTATCATCATTTATTTCACCTGCATGATTAGTTTCAATTTGAAGTAGTATTGTAAACTCGCAATAGTTTTCACATTCTGTTTCAGGGTCAACATAAACATAAGTAATAACATATTCACCATCTTCAAGTCCTTCAGGGTCAAAAATATTATCAGTTACGCCTTCGCCTGAAAACTCTCCACCCTCAGGGCTAACAAGGTCATTAAGATCAACCGGTTCGTTTTCGTTAATAACTACATCTTCTTCAGGGCAATCTAGTTCCGGCAATTCATTTACTTCGATTGTTCCACTAGCTGTAAGCCCTTCAGTTCCACCGGTAAGAGTAACTTCATAATTGAAAACACCATCATTTTCGGGTTCACCACTTATAGTAATAGTTCCTTCCAGTTCTGTTCCGGAGAAAACACCATTAACACCATCGGGCAATCCAGAGAAGTCTGCACCATTAGCGCCTGTAGTTGTATAAACTATATCTACAATCGGAGAATATACGCATACTTCTTGATCGTCTGTTTCTTCATCTGAAGTCAACTCTATACTTTCTTCAACATCAATACTAACAACAACAGTTATTTCACAAATATTATCACATCCTGTATCTCCGTGAGTTAATATATATTCAATTATATATTCTCCATTATCAAGCCCATCAGGGTCAAAAACTGATCCTGAAACACCATCTCCTGAGAAAGTTCCACCATCAGGGTCAACATAATCTGCAAGATCAACTGTTTCGCCTTCTTCTGTAATAACTATTGGGTCATCGGGGCATGAAGTAATTTCCAGAATTTCTAGTACTTCTATAGAGCCTTCAACTGAAGGATTCTCTTCTCCTCCACTTGTTTCAATATTATAATTAAACATTCCTGTTTCTTCAGGAATTCCGGATATGGTGATATTTATTCCTGTAGCTGTTGAAGAATATTCTCCTGTAACACCATCTGGCAGACCTGTAATAACAGCTCCTGTTAAACCATTAGCGTTGTATGTTATATCAGTAATTGGAGCACTCATACACACCTCTTGCTCATCTGTATCTTCACCCGAAGTCAATTCAATGCCTTCTTCAATATCAACATCTACAACTTGGTAACGCAATACTTCTGCTTCTTCATCTCCGTCAACATATGTTTTATAATACATCAAAATTGGCTGAGTATAATCTTCATGAAACCAATAATAAGCATCATCTTCTATTTCTTGACTAATCATAGCCACCCCGTGAATCCACACATTTATTATAAATTCTTCTGTTAATCTGACTCTTAAAACATCTTCAAAAACTCCCATAGGAGTAATAAGAGTTCCTTGTTGATCTGCTGCAATGATAATTTGTCCATTATCAATTGTAACATCATCCTCCCCAACACCAAATGGACTCATGTCACCATCATAAAAAGAGGTGTTTGTTTCTCCCCAAGACATAGGAAACATAAATTCTCTAGCCGGGTCATTATAAAAGCCTTCCATATTTTCAGAAGGCATAGCAAAGCCCCATCTATCCCAATTTCCATCAGATGTCTCATAAAAGAAATAACCTTCTTCCTGAGAATTTGCTCTTGCAACATCTGCATTTGGAAATTGTCCTGCATAATCTGTTTCATCCGGATCATGAAACTCAAAAGTCATTTCAGATCCTACACTTGCAAGATTTTCGAAGTCCCAAGTTTTATCATTAACTGGCCCTTCTCCTTCGGGATTAAACCCAGATGGTACAGCCGGTTGATAGGTTAACACTTGACCAATTTGTGGTATTTGATTCTCTTCAGTTATTGTAACTGATTGAGAATTTACATTTATAAAAGATATTACCATCATAAATGATAATAGTTTTATAAAATTTAATTTATTTCTTTCTTTTTTCATGGCTTTTTATTTTTAAGTTTAAAATTTTTTTATTGAATTCTTGTTACAAAAATATATCAAAAAAATATATAAAAACAAAGAACTATGTGTGGATTTATAAATTTAGACAAATTATGAGTACGATGACTGCAGGGATATTTATATATAAATTTCTTTAATGACATATATTTGTTTTTTTAATTATACTTTTTATATATTAGCAACAATTAATGCACAAAAAGGTTTTTTGAATCGCTTTTTAACTTTACAATTTATATTTAACCTGTAAAACTTTTGAGTTTATAAATTTATACAAAACATTTAAAAATTTTTTCAGTATTTTACTGTAAAACATATTTTTTTCTTAGAAATAAATTGTTATATATCTTCGCTGTATGATTTTTAGTAAAATGGTTGTTAATTTTATATATAATTGCAACAGAAGTTTTTGTTATGTTGAGGATAAAATGTTGCTATTTTGACCATTAACAAATTTGTAATAAATCATTAAACTTTGCTAAGCTTGAGTTAATAATGGTTCTAATATTTTATTCTAAAAAAACCATTAACATAAAATAGTATATTCTATAATAAAAAGGATTACTAACTTAAATAAAAAATTTCACAAATATTTTAGCCTTATTAATGGCTTTAGGGATTAAATAAAAAAAGTCCCTGAATTTGATATATTCAGGGACTTTTAAAATATTAACTGTTACACATCAAAAGCATTATCTACCTGTAATAATGAACTTAATTGATTCTGTTTTACTTTCAAGATTAACATTTAAAATATACGCTCCTTTATTCAGATTTTCAATAGGTATAGTTATAATGTTTTCACCTTGTTCAATCATAATATTCTCACTTATCATTTTTCTTCCAGCAATATCATTAACATTAAAATACATTGACTGATTTTTATTAACATTGATCAACATATACAACTCTTCGTTGTAGCTGACAGGGTTAGGGAATAATTTAATTGAAATTCCATCCAAATCAACATATTCACCAATATTGACAGCATCTTTGCTAATCAAAGTAAAATCAGAAAAATGATTATGAGTTATGACTGCAGTATTTGTTTCAACATCCACTACATAATTATCTGAATCATCTTCACGATTATACCACAACCAACTACCATCAGTAAAAATTCCTACATAATAAACTAAATCTAATCTTAGATCATTATCTTGCGGATCCTCCGGCATGTAATCATGGTTGGTATAATTAAGAATCATCTCATAATCTCCTTCAAATTCAACATCGTTGTTTTCAAAAGTCCAATATCTTTTAATAGACTCTTCTTCATGAGGATGAACACTTTCTCTTAAAGTTGAATAAATATGACCGGGCACTGATATATTTTCGAATTCGATAGTTGCCGGAGAATAGTATTGGCCTCCTACCGGGAACTCCCGTAATACGTCATTGCCTGCAGAAAACTCAACAATCAAGTAATTTGTTGATTCAACAACATCAACCCACCCGGTTGTTTCACCTGCATTAATAATATTTGCTTCGACAGGAATTATCAAATCACCAAAATATATATCGAGAATTCCATTAACAAATTCAAGCTGATTTCTTATTGTTGTTGTTTCGAGCAAATATTTGGTGTTTTCACTCAATTCTTGATTATTACCATCAATAATAAGATTATAAAAAGAGTCATCAAAAGTTGAAGTTATAAATTGAGATTCACCGGAATAAATAACAGTACTTCCGTCATTAGCAATATAAGTGGCATTATTTTCAAGTTCTAATGAGCCTTGAATTTCAAGTATACCTTCAGTCAATGTATCGTTATTTATGGTTAAATCATGCTCAAATCCAGATTGAGAATAATCAGAATCTACAACAATCATCTCAATACCTTCGGGTATAATCAATTTAGGTTCTGCATCCGATAAAGTTTCATCATCCTCGTTTTTACCTATATAAACCTGATTAACTCCCATGTCAACTTCTTCATCATAAATTACATTATGGCGAACAAAAACTAAAGAATCTTTACTTGTTGGGTAAAATGGAGGCTCGCATCCTAAATTAGCATCCACCCATTCATCTGTACTTGTCAAGTATATCTCCCATATTTCAGAATCAGTCCAGTCTCCATCACTTATAGTTCTATAAATTATATTTTCAACACAAACCAACTCTGTAGCTAGAAGAGTAAAATCTGAGAAACTATCATGAGTAATTTCTGCTGTATTAGTTTGAACATTAACATTATAATTTTGCTCATCTACACCTTGTTCATATAATGTCCATTCATCATTACTATAAATTCCGGCATACCAAACTTTATTGAGCCTTAGGAAATCATCCTGAGGATCTTCCGGCACATAATCATGATTCGTATAATTAAGAATCATGTCATAATTACCCACAAAATCTAAAGAATTCGCTTCGAAATTCCAGTATCTCTTAATAGAAGCAGGATCTTCAGGGTGAATGTCTTCTCTAACTCTTCCTGACAAGAATCCTTGCTGAGTTACTTCTTCAATATTGATATTAGCAGGAGAATAAAATTGTCCTCCTATCGGGAACTCATTAACCTGGTTAGTCCCTGAAAAATATTCAATATTTAAAGAACCTTCTCCTGTAGCATCAACCCATCCCTCTAAACTTCCGGCATTTAGAATGTCCGCTTCTCCGGGAATATTTAAATCAAAATTATTCAATCCAACTATTCCATTAACAAATTCTAAACTATTATTTACCGTAATATCAGATTCAGGAGCTTTTATATTATCAATTAAATTTGCAGACGAACCATCAATTACAAGATCATAATATTGTTCATTGTAAGTTGAATAAATAGTTTGCGAATTACCTGAGTAAATCACTTTACTGCCGTCATTTGCTGCAAAAGTAGCTCCATCGACAAAACTAACTGTTCCTTGGATTTCAAAAATACCGTTTTGCAAAGTATCATTATTAATATAAAGATCTTGTTCATGCCCTGGTATATCATACTCCGAATTAACCAGCATCATATTGACATTTTCCGGAATAATCAATTTAGGTATTGCATCTGCTAATGAATCATCATTTTCATCTTTTCCTATAATAATTTCATTAACTCCCTGTGAAATGTCCTTGTCGTAAACAACAGTATGTCTAACATAAACAAGTGAATCTTTGCTTGTAGGATAGAATGGTGGTTCACATGCATTTATGGCAGGCACCCATTCTTCAGCATTAGATAAATATATCTCCCAGATATCAGGATCTGTCCAATTTCCATCAGCAACTGTTTGATAAATAGGCTCATCAATATCTCCTTTAATTTCAATTTGGAATTCACATGAGGAACCTCCTTCTCCGTCAATTGTAATATAGTACCAGGTATTAGGAGGCAGTTCTGTATCACTTTCCCATGTAAATCCGTCAACTCCGCCGCTTCCATCCCAGCAAAACAGCTCTTCATGATTCTCCTTAACACATTCCTCAAGGTCATTACCAAACTCATCTTTCAATAGTCTGGTTATAGAAACCTGTATTCCTGTATTAGGTATATCACAAGATATTCCTGAGATATCAACAGAAACATTTTTACCGTAGCAGTTGGAGTTAAATTTATACCAAACGGTATTTTCTAATGTTACTCCACTACATCCATCACTTTCAAAATCAGGGTCTTCTTCAGGGTCATGAGTAGCATTATGTGTACTGGAAGCTTGAGTTACCTCTTCAACTAGCTCAATAGCTGCAACACAATGATCATAGCAATGAGTTATTTCATTAACATTTACATAGATTGTATCATTGAATTTATTGTCATCTTCTAAACCATTAGGATCTTGAATCCAAACTTTTAATGACGATGGTTCAGGATCAACATTATACATTTCTAATTCTGTAATATTAACTAATGAAGAGTTAATTGAATTCTTAAAATAAATTCTATAATATTCATATTCTTGAGAATTTTCGAAAGTATATACGTTCCACTGATTTAATTGAACATTTGCCGATGGGACACTATGTAATACTTCCCAGTCTGTTTCATTATTTGATCCTTGTAGTTCCCAGGTAGCCGGATTAGTGTTTCCGCTATTCCACATACTATTATTAGGTTCCTGATTAGCACTATTGTAGAACCTATATGTGTTGATAGCCTGAGGCTCATCAAACTGGTATTGCAGCCAGGTTTCAGTATAATCAGCCCATCCGGAATTAAGAATATCTCCATTAAAGGCTCTTTCAGGATCATGTTCAGTATAATAACCATCAGATGAAGCTATCCCTCCAACGGCAAGATTATCTCTAAACTCAAGGCCATGAGGCACATATACATTTGGAATAATTAAAGTTTCAATTTCTCCCGGAGTAATATTTATTCCGGAGAATTCCTCACATATAACATCTCCATCAAGGTCATAACACGCAGTTATTTCATTAATATTTGCCGCTATGTGGTCGCAGAAATTATTGCTATTCAGTATATCCAGCTCCAGATGATATTCGTTACCATAGCATGCATAAACATCTTTAAGTTGAGCATCTAATTCAGAATCAAAAACAGCAAAATTATCAAAGGCAAAAAAGTTTCTAATAGAATTATCTCCTGCATAATAAGTTATTCCTGTTATTTTAAACTGAACACAAGATTCTCCGGTCAACTCACAAAGATTTCTTTCAACATACTTCCATCTATCAACAGGAGCATTAAAATTATCTTGCCATCCCCACTGACTTCCTTCATACCAATTTGGATCATCATCGGTTCCCAACCTTGTCCAATTCTCTCCTCCATCAGTAGAATAATCAACTCTAAAATTTGAAAATTGATGCCATAATCTATACTTTATCTCCATGGATAAAATAGGATTTTCAAGTTCAGAGATATCAAAAACCGGACTTATAACTTCCACTCGACTATTGCTTGTTGAAGTTACAGCATCATCTTCAATATAAACAAACCAGGATTTGCCATTATGTTCATTTCCGTTTAGTTCAGAGAAAGTTCCATACTCAAATCTTCTTCCATTAATTTCTTCCGTTGCTCTCCAGTTTTGTTTACCATCATTAAAATCAGCATAATAAGGGAAGTCTGTAATTAGAGTATCTCTAATTTCTATAATCTGAGTTATGGTATCATTATATGGGAATCCATCATTTTCCAGTTCAGTCCAAACAGTAAACTCATAAAATCCAACATCTGTCATTCTTATATTATCATCAAAAGTAAACTCGAAATCATTTGTATTTGCATCAATATTAGCGACTCCCGAGAAGTTTTCTTCAATCTCGTTAGGACCTTTAACATTAGCATATACAGGGACCTCCATATCTTCGCATGCTGATAATTTTAGATTTACTGTTAAATCATAATCTAAGTCAAAAGAGCAAAGCACATCAGAATCATCCTGAAGAGGGCTTAAAAATTCGCTTACAGAAGCATCTTTAAATCCATCAAATATTCTAACATTATCGAAGGCAAAATCTGTACTGCTTGTTCCTCCCACTCTACCAATAATTCTAAATTTAACGCATTCTTCACCGGCTAAGTGACATAAATTATTAAAGACAGTTGTCCATTCATCTACAGGGTCATTTGCGTTATTATTCCATATGGTAGATTGATTATACCAATTTGGGTCATTACCATGTCCTAAAGTATTCCAGTCATGTCCATCAACTGAATATTCGACTCTTACCTGGTGCCAATGTGTCCATGATGATGCCAATTTATATTTTATATCCATCATAAAAACCGGATCATTAAGGTTAGAAAAGTCAAATACGGGACTTTCAACCCATATAAAGTTGCTATAATTACCTTCAATAACTTCTATGTACCAAGATTTTCCTTCTCCTTCCGGTCCGTTTAAATAATCTGCCGGCAATTCTCCCCAAACAAAATTTCTATCGTTATTATCAGGCGGAAAATCACCTCCACTTTGCCAATCACCATCGCCATCATTAAAGTCTTCTATATAAGGGAATTCAGATATTTTAGGATAATTAACAGATACCGTAATCTCTTTAAAATCATTATCAGGATTAATATCACCTGTAAGATCTGTCCATGCTGAAACAATATATTGCCCCATTGGAGTCATATCTACACTACCGTCAAAAGTAAATTCTGCGGTTGACATTGATTCAACTTCAGGTACAATTCCTGAAAATTGAACAGGAGAGTCTGAAAAATCGGGATGGTCGTTAGGCAGAACAATTTCTCCATAAACAGGAATGTCAGTAATTGTTTGACAACTATAATTTTCAACTTCTATTGTAAACTCTTGATTAAGTTCATAAAGACATTCCGAAGCGAAAAAGCCGGGGTCAATAATTTCTTTAACAGCAACATCAGGACCATCAACAATTTTAAAATTATCAAAAGCAAAGTAATTTTCTGAACTTCTGTCATTACTATTAAGATTGTTTTCAAAATCATGACCTGACCTAGCCTGCCCAACAATTCTAAACTTAACACATTCTTCGCCGGCGACTTCACAAAGATTAACTTGATGTGTTGACCACTCATCAAGTGGTTCTTCAAAATTATCTCCTTGCCATCTTGTACTTGAATTATACCAGTTAGTGTCGTCTCCACTTCCCAAAGTTTCCCAAGGACCATCATCTATTGAATACTCAACTCTAAACCATCTAAAAGAAGTATATCTTAACTGAAACTTTAAATCAAGAGATAAAATTGGGTTAACTGCTTCTGATAGGTCGATTATTGGGGATTCTACCCAAAAGGTTTTGCTGTTATTGTGAGTAGTCGTTTCGACATACCAGCTCTTTCCTTGTCCTTCAGGACCGTGGAGATATGGGAGTTCTCCTCTTCTAAAATATCTTGTACCATCAACCTCATCATCAACAACGGAAACCCAGCCTCCGTTATCATCATCGAAATCTTCTATATAGTCATTACCTGGCATAACTTCTATCGGACTATTATTAAATCTGTTTTCGACTATTTGATCATTTTCAGGGAAACCATCTGTTGGTAGTTCTGTTGTAACCACAATAGTATTCTCTCCCTGTTGAGTTAGGTCAGCAGTTGCGGTAAATGTGTATAGATATGTGTTATACCTTTCAACCGGTCCCGGGATAACTTCATCAGCAATATCAACACCATTTACATTAAGATTAACAGGAATATCTGTTAGTGGTCGGCATAGATTATTTTTGACAAGCACCTGCACTGTTTCATTGTCGGTATATTCACCACAGCTTCCGGAGTTAGGTAGTGTTATTGCAATTGGTGCTATATCATCTGATAAGCCTCCATCAATTCTAAAATTATCAACTGCAAACCTATTAAAATCACTTGTGCTAGCCCCTCTTGCACGCCCATAAATTCTAAATTTAACACATGACTCCCCTGCCAGAGGACAAAGGTCATAACTTTTCTCTGTCCATTGGTCAACAGGGTCACCGGCATTATCTCTCCATGAAGATGTACTATTATACCAATCCTCATGAGGGCCGTCACCTAATATATTCCAATTTTCTCCATCTAATGAATATTCAACTCTCATGGATGATGTTGAAGATAGTTCATATTTAACATCCATATATAAAACTGGATTAGAGACCTCTGATAAATCAAATACCGGACTTTCCAGCCATATATAGTTGCTATTATCTCCTCCTGTTACTTCAACATACCAGGAATTTCCTTCTCCTTCAGGGCCATTGAGGTACTCGTCAGGCAATTCACCCCAAACAAAATTTCTATCATTATTGTCCGGTGGATTTTCACCTGAAGCTACCCATTGACCATCATTATCATTAAAATCTTCAATAAATGGAAAATCAGTTATTTTAGGAAATTCTACATCAATTATAACTTTAGTTGTATCATTACCATTGTTTAAATCTCCATCTAAATCAGTCCATGCAATTATTTTATATTCCCCTTTAGGAGTCATATCAAAATTTCCCGGAAAAGTAAAGTTCACAGGCTCATCATA
The DNA here is from genome assembly GCA_003559475.1 of Bacteroidales bacterium. Taxonomy (GTDB): domain Bacteria; phylum Bacteroidota; class Bacteroidia; order Bacteroidales; family UBA7960; genus PUKZ01. The sequence continues at coordinate 10,438 of PWLF01000008.1, read as the reverse complement.
TTCTATAGAAGGAATATTTCCTGAAAAGGTTAGTGGTGAAGATGGGTAATCAGGATGATCTTCCGGCAAATGTACCATAGCTTCCACCGGCACATCACTCACTGTTCCACAACTAAAATTATTTACTCTTATACTAACATTTTGTTCCGAATCGTATAAACAGCCTACTTCGTGTTTATTTGGATGATTAATATTTGTTACTCCAACATCCGGTCCATTTAAAATTTTAAAATTAGTAAATGCAAAATAGTTTTGATGAGAGTTGTCGAATTGTTTGTCAAGGTTATCACCATACCTTGGATAAGAAATACCTGAGTGAGCTCTTCCAACAATTCTAAACTTAACACACACTTGTTCAACGGGCTCGACAATTTCAGGATTTACAAGATCACACAAGCTTTTTTGCATTGTAGTCCAATTTTCAACAGGATCATCCAGGTTATCCTGCCAGCCATTAAAAGCATCATACCAATTTGGGTCATCCTGACTACCTAAACGATTCCAGCTATTACCTCCATCAATTGAATATTCAACTCTAAACCATCTAAGATTCCCTGATCCTATCTGATATTTTAAATCAACATATAAAATAGGGTCAGTTGCGTTTGACAAATTAAATTCAGGAGATTCAACCCAAAGCATATCACTTTCTAAGTTAGTTGTTGTTTCAACAAACCACGTATTTCCTTCTCCTTCTGGTCCATTAAGGTATGGCAATTCTCCAAGCCTGAAATATCTTGTACCATCATCATTTTGATTAAAAGATGAAGCCCATCCTTCATTTCCATCATTAAAATCAGCAATATAGTCTTCGCCAGGCTCAACATTTATAGCATCATTATATCTTGTTTCAACAATTTCATCATTATCAGGATAATCATCGCTATCTAAGTTTGTTGTTACAGTAACTGTATAGACATCCTCCTGACTTAAATCTGCAATATAATCAAAAGTATATTTATAACTGTCAAATCTCTCTATCGGTCCTTCAATTGTTTCGCTTGCTACATCTGTTCCGTTAATATTTAATGTAACAGGAACATCCCAAATAGTTCTGCAACCGTTATTTCTAACCATAACCTGGATACCCTCTTCATCTGAATAGTTCCCACACCCGGATGACTTCGGCAAGGTTAAAGCTATAGGTTGAACATCATCTGATAACTCACCATCAATTCTAAAGTTATTAAAAGCAAACTGATTAGTTGTGCTAGTGCTTCCAGAATTTACACGACCATAAACTCTAAATTGGACACATGATTCTCCTGCAAGCGCACAAAGATCATATTTTACATTAGTCCAATCATCAACAGGACTTCCTGAATTATCCGCCCACCTCTGAAACAAATTATACCATTCAGGGTCCGAATCCCTTCCAACAGTATGCCAGTTTTCACCATCTATTGTATATTGAACAGATATCCCTGTTTGCCAAGAAGACAAATGATATTTTATATCCATTGAAAGCTCAGGGTTTGAGATATTGGAGAAATCAAAAACAGGGCTTTCAACCCATATATAATTACTATTTGTTCCTCCTGTAACATGAGTAAACCATGAATGGCCTTCGCCTTCTGCTCCATTCAAGTAAGGCAAGTCTCCCCAAATAAAATTTCTTCCATTATTATCCGTTATTCCCGAATTCTCCGGTTGAGGGTTTTCTCCACTTGCAGTCCATCCCGAAGGAGAGAAATTAAAATCTGCCATATAAGGATATGTTCTTACCATTTGTCTGCGACCTTCAACCAACTTATTATTAGTTTTATTCCCATCTCCGGGAAGGTCAGCAGTTATAATAAAATGATATACATCATCATCCGACATATCTATGCTTCCAACATTAATATCAACATATGAATCAGCAGGAATTAAATTATTATGAGTTCCTGAATAAGAAGTTATCTCTTGTTCTAATCCATCATAAACTTCAACTTCCCACGAAATCTCATCATCTATATCTTGAAAAGAATAATTATACAACCTTATAATTACCTCCTCATTATTTGAATATTCACTCCCACAATCAAGTAAGGAAGGGCTAACCAATTCAGCTATCCCTATATCATTTGAAGCAAATACATTTACATCATCAATATACCATTGTTGCCCAACAGCTCCATCTTCTAGGTACCTGAATCTAATTCTAAATTCATCACCGGGATCTACATAATCATCTATATCAACTACCGTTTGTACCGGATCTGACAAACTACCAATAGTTGAATTATTAGTTTTAATTATTTCCCAATTACTTCCACCATCTTTAGTTATTTCAACAAATCCATAAGTGTTTTCTACGTGAACATAATGCTCATAAAAACTTAATTTAGGATTCTCAACGCCACAATAAAAAACAGGCTTTGTTTGTATCCATGCTTCATTTGGAGTTTGTGTACCTCCTTCTCTATCATCAAAAATTGCATAATATCCTCCACTATGGCTGTTAAAATCTTCATCATTTACTATTTGCCAGTCAATACTTCCCTGTATTCTACCCCTCTGCCAACCATCTGGAAGAGAAGATGAGCGAAAAGGCTCAATTAACAACTCCGGAGAATCAATGTTAACTTTTACTGCAACTGATTCTGAAATATCAACACCATCTGTTGCAACAACAAAATATGTTGTTTTTTCAGTTATTTCAGGCGTCTCATAAGTAGATCCTGTCCCAACCTCATCTGTTAAGGCTTCATCAGAATACCAAATATAATCACCTGTGCTTCCTGTTGCTTCAAGAATAACAGTTTCTCCACATCCAATTAAAACACCAGCTGACTGAGGAGGATCAACTTGTGAGTAAGTATTTCTTGTTAATGCAAAAATTAACAAAAAACAAATAACCGTTGTAATTACAACCTTTAAATTTTTTGATAATAAAGTTTTCATAAGAAAAATAATATTTAATTTAACAAATTCGATTTTAAATTCTATTTTTTGTTTTTTTAGCCAAATACAAAAATATACTAAAAATCTTTTTTATTTATTTTATTATTGCATAAATTTAGAAATCAAGTCAATAATTAAAAAAATTGCTCATATTTCTAAATTTACACATCAATTTTTTAAATAATTAATTTATGTTATTTAAATTTGTTATGATAAAAAGAATTTTAATTTAAAAACTAATTATTATGAAAAAACTAATTATTCCAATTCTTCTTTCATTTACATTGTTAAATTACGGCTTTTCTTCAATTCTAACGCCTGATTTAAAATGGTCAAAAAATCTTGGTGGAACAAGTCAAGAAGTAGTTGGCGGATTTGGTTCAGTATCTCAATATGCAGGAAGACATGCTTCAGTTGATATAGATAAGACCAACAACAATATTTATATTGCAACCACAAGCGGTTCTTCAGATGGCTACGTTGGCGAAAATCACGGCGAAGAAGATGTTTGGCTTGTATGTCTTGATATGGATGGAGATACATTGTGGACGAGAGTATTTGGAGGAAATGGATATGATAGGACTCATAGAGTCAGAGCACTGGAAGACGGTGGAGGCATAGTTGTTATTTCGTCTAATTCTCAAGACGGAAGTTTTAGCAATGCTTTATCAGGCCCCGATTTTCATGATGCTTTTTTAATCCGTTTTGATGAAGCCGGCGAAATTGTTTGGTCAAATGTTTATGGAGGAAGCGATAACAGTGATTTTTTATATGACATTATTGAAACTTCCGACGGTCATTTAATCGCCTGCGGAGAGTCCTATTCTACAACAAATGATTTAAGCGGATCAGGAGATGGTATGAACTGGGCAATAAAAATTGACTATGATGGAGAAGTTGTTTGGAGCAGAACATTCTTGGGTGCTGACGGGAGCAGCCCCGACTGGCTTGAAAATGCTTATAGATTAACTGAACTGGAAAATAACGATATAATTTTAACAGGATACACAACTCCGGATTTCAACAACTGGAATTTAGATAGAATAAGTGTTATCTCTATTGATTTGAATGGAAACTTAAATTGGGTTACAAAAATTGGAGATGAAGGAGGAGGAGATTATCCTACAGCAATTAAACCATTACCGGATAACAAATTTTATATCCTAGGCAGTTTAGAAGGAACTGTTGACGAAGGCGAGTATAACTATTATGGGGGATCATCCGACTTTTGGCTTGTAAAAATGGATCATGAGGGTAATATGATATCTGAAAACAATTATGGAGGTACAAACTTTGACGTTCCTTATGATTTTGCAATAAATGACAATAATGATATCTATATGGTTGGGCTTTCCAGAAGTTATGATAATGACGCTTACAGAGAGGGAGATGAGGCTCCGGAGGGTTTTATTCCCGCACATTATTGGCTTTTAAAAATTGATTCAGATGGCAACCAGCTTTATAATAAAAGATTTGGCGGAAGCTCAAATGATTTCGCAACCGGCATTTCTTTATCTGATGATAATATGAATTTAATAATAGTAGGATGTGCCGAATCAGATGATGGAGATATTGAAAATCACATTGGAAGCAGAGATTTATGGGTTTTAAACCTTGAATATGAAGACTTTTATAATGTAATCTTCGGTGTTGAAGCAGGCGAAGGGTCAATTACTGCAACTGTTGACGGCAATAGTATTACATCTCCTGCACAAGTTGAAGAAGGTGCTGAAATAATCTTTAACGCCAGCCCCGGTGGAGGCTATGAAATTATTGACTGGCATATTAATGGAGCTGCTACAGGAAGTACAGATAGTGAATATATTATAGACTCTCTTGATGATAATATTGAAGTTATGGTTGAATTTGAAGAAATAGATGAACCTGAATATTATATTGTTACTTTTGGAGTTGAAGATGGAAGTGGTGACATAATTGCAACAGCTAATGGTGATACTATTGAATCCGGCGATGAAATAATAGAAAATAGTGAAATAGTTTTTATGGCAACAGCTGACGAAGGATATCAAGTAGCTGATTGGCATATTAATGGAGATGCTACAGGAAGCACTGATAATGAATACTTAATAAACTCTCTTATTGAAGATATTGAAGTTATGGTTGAATTTGAAGAAATTCCTGTAACAACTTATAATGTATCTTTTGGCATCATGGCAGGAGAAGGCGATATTACAGCTACTGTTGGTGATAATGAAATTACATCTCCGGCCGAAGTTGAAGAAGGTGATGAAATAGAGTTTACAGCTATCCCGGATGAAGGCTATAAAATTGCCGATTGGCATGTTAATGGAGCTGCAACAGGAAGTACAGATAGTGAATATATTATAGACTCGCTTGATGATCATATTGAAGTTATGGTTGAATTTGAAGAGGAAACTTTTGTTAAAGATTATAACAAAACAAACTTTTCAGTATATCCAAATCCTGCAAATTCTTACTTATATATTGATGTTGATAGCAAAACAAACATTTATATTAAAGATATCAAAGGGAGTATTGTCATCAGCAAAACTATTAATAATAAACAAAAAATTAGTTTAGACGCATTAAATAACGGAGTATATTTTATTAATGCAACTAACAGAAATTTAAATGCTACTGAAAAAATTATAATTGCAAAATAATAATTTGTAATTTTTAATTAAAAATACAATAATTTAATAAAAAGACCCGCTTGCTCATTTTATAAAAACTGTAAGCGGGTTTTTTATATAGGCTAAGAGAAAAAATCAAGGCTGTGGTTCACTCCTTTAGTCAGCAGCAGGCAGTATGCAAGCTACTGACTACTGACCGGCAAAAGCTGAGGGTGCTTTAATCTGCCTTAACAACGTAATATGCTCCATTAATATACTTATAATCCTGAAGTTTGATAATGTTGTCGCTATAAGTTGGTGGGATAAGATTGTATCTGCTGTTGTAAAAAAATGGGTTTTATAAGCGATAAAGCTTACAAAACCCATGCATAAAATTTAACCTAAACAATAGTTTTAATTTAATTAATCAATTACTACGAACCGCAGAATTCTACTAAAGTTATCGCTGTTTACTTTTAACATATAGACACCACTATCTAAATCATAAGTATCTATTTGTCTAGAGTACGTCCCGGATGTTATATCAATATTGTCATACACATTCAATTTTTTACCATAAACATCATATATTTCTAAGTATAAATTATCTACTATATCTGTTGAACTAACTACAACATTCAGGTTATTTCCTGATTTAACAGGATTTGGATATAAGTAAACTGTAAATGGTTCATCTTGCTCTCTGTCAACCCCTTCTTTAGTTAAAGAAACAACAGGTGAATACGAGTATTCTCCATCATAATCTATTTGCTTTAATCTAAAGTAAAAATCGTTATATGGCTTTGATTTAAGATTTTCTACTATAAAGTCATATTTGTTAACTCTTGTAGAGTAACCTGCACCTTCAACAAATCCGATTTTTTCAAATTCCAAGCAATCATCATAGCAAATCTGAACCTCAAACCCTTTATTATTAACCTCAGAAGCAGTTACCCAAGATAAATTTGCATCCCTATTGTTCCACCTTGCATTAAAGGTCAATAAAGTTACAGGTAACTCTATAAAATCTTGAAGCAGAGTGAAATCTGAGAAATTGTCATGAGTTATAGTTGCTCTATTATTAGATACATCAGCAAAATATGAACCTGATCCTATATCATAATAAATCCAGTTTTCCGGATATTCTAAATTATAAATACCTGCAAGCTCAATCATTTGCATTTCTTCCTCAAAATTATTTGGCTCTGAAGGCAAATCTTCCCTATTATACTCCAATATTAATTCATACTCATCCTCAAATAATATTGAACCTTGATTTATTGTCCAGTATCTACTTATTGAAGTAACTTGATCAGGATGTACAGTTTCTCTTACTCTTGAGAGAAGAGTTCCTGCTGAAACAACATTATCAAAGGTTATAAAAGCAGGAGAGTACAATTCTCCCCCAATATGAAACTCTCTTGATACATCAGAACCTTCAGAAAACTCAACCATAACATAGCCTTCTTCATCCGCAACTATATATCCTGTTTCCTGTGAGGCATTAGATACTATTGCATCTTCTTCTATTAATAAATTATACTCATTTATGAATAAATTTGAATTAGAAAAATCTAACAACTCATAAACCGAGGTATTATTTCCTGACAGATATTTCTCTCCATCTATAACTTTCAACTCTGCATATCTACAATCAAATATATTCTGATTATTTCCATAATACTCAAATATACTTGCCGATTTATTATCTATCTCTGTTTCTTCATTTCCTATAACAGCTCCAAAAACCTCTACTTTACCATAATTTGTCAAACTGGTAGTTTCTTCCGGTTTTGGTTCTATAACTTTCATATCAATATCTTCAGGGATATATACTATACCATTTGATTCTATCGTAGTACTGTTTAATCCTTCAGGTATAAACTGATTAAAAGTAATATTATGCCTTACAAGTATAGACTTCGATAAACTAGAGGGATATGAAATCTCCCCGCAATTTGCGTTATAAAAGAGAGGAGAAACCCACTCTTCAAGTGTTTCATCATAAACCTCCCAGTTTTCAAGATTAGTCCAATCGCCATCACTAATTGTTCTATAATCAAGTTGATCAAAAATACAAGAGCCAACTGCAAATGCATTAGCATCAGTAATGTTTGTTGCAGAATAAAAATGCATATTTTGATAATCTGCTCCTGTTCCTTGAGCCTCTCCGAATGAACCAATTCTAAACCATGCACTATTATCATGTTCTCCTATAAAGCAAAAATCACTTTCGAAAGCCGGTGATTCATGATCCGGCACCCAGTATAATGTTAAATCAATATTTATATCCGATGAATTATCATTTGTAATATGCCAAGTTCTTTCTACTGAACTTTCAGGAACAACCTCATCATCAGGGCTACCGGTTAATTCAAGGCTGCCGGCAACTCTAAATCTAAAATCATCATCTTGTCCGTTATTGGTAATATCCAGTTGATTATAGCTATCATGAGTATGTCCAACAGGAACCGTAAGCATACCGGATGAACTTCCAAAACCTTCTTGTATTATAGTTCCTCCGGCATTTGTAATGAAAAAACCATTATTAAAAGTGCCATTTTCTATTGTTGCGTTTTGAGCAATTCTTATATTTCTGTTATCAAGTTGAATTTTGGAACCCATAAACTCAACACTATTATTTACTCTTGTATTAATTCCACTAACAGTTTTAATTCCGGTTCCATCTGCTTCAAGCATTCCATAAACGCCATTCCACATTGTTTGGTTGCCTTCTAATGTGTATGCTACGACGCTGTTTATGTCATTTACAAGTTTAGCATTAGCAAGATTTCCTCCGGCGACATCGAAGCTTCCGGCAATATCAATTCTTCCGTAATTGTGTATTATTGCAGGACCTACTCCTTCAAGAGTACCTCCGTTATCAATTTCAATAGTTCCGTTATTGACAATTTCGGAGCCAAAAACATTTTCGCTGCTTTCAACCATTTCTAATTGTTCAGTATCAGGAATTATCAATTTAGCATCCGATTCAATAATTAAATCATTTATCGCCTCGGAGATATTAAAATTAATTGTATGTCCGGATCTTAATGTTATGCTATAATCCAAATAAGTAGGATAATCCACTGTATTACCACATACATCTTCATAGGTATCAGCATCAACCCAATCACCATCATCCAGCACTTCCCATATTTCGGTTTGATTCCAGTTCCCTGAGGATTTAGTTCGCCATTCAAGAGGCTCTATTACGTCATCAGCATCAAACACCTCAACTTGCTCAGTAGCAAAACATGAACCGCGATGTACTTCAACGGCATACGTTCCGGGTTCGGATACAGTGAAAGTTTCAGAAGGTTTTGATATTACAACCAACCCATGGCCTTCTCTAACACCTGATTCGTTTTCTTGGTTTGTGCCGGAGTTATATGAGCCACCTCCACCGCCCCAAAGACCGGTAGTTGCACTAGATGAACTAGTTGAACTTGAGCCACCACTATAACCTCCACCACCGCCGTACCTATACCAACCTCCGCTAGTAACACTTCCTCCACCACCAAAACCTCCACCGTTTATTGACCATGAATCATTTGTGGTTCCCCCAAATCCGCCATTCACATAGGCTTTACCATTGGCTGCTGCTGTTCCTCCAGATCCATCAGTAAAAAATCCTCCTCCTGCACCAGAGCCAGTTGTTCCAGCTGTTCCACCATCACCATCAGTACCACCCGAACCATGAGATCCGGTTTGCCCTGAAGTTGAAGTTGTGCCATGAGATGTTTCCGGTTGCTCATCGCCTGTACCACCACCGCCACCAGCTATTACTAATATTGATTCATTTGTATTATGAGGACTACGGGTAACAAAACTACCACCCCCTCCCGAACTTGAGCGATTTTCCCTGCCATCAGTATTTGGAGCATTTTGTCCAACCAAAATATGAATTACTTCCCCTTCAGTTAATTCAAAATCTCCACTCATATATGCCCCTAAACCACCGGTAGCACCTGTTGCTGTCGACCCTTGTGCACCATAAGCTTCAATCCTGTATGTTCCTGTAGCAGGAACTGTCCACTCCTGAATTCCGTCTGTTACATTAACAAGCCCTTCTAATCTAGTACCCTCGTAATAAGAGTCTGCCTGAGCTTGTGTTGGACCTTGGTTTCCAATTGCACCACAATTTGTAAACATAAAGTTATTATCAAGCCATATTATTTCATCACCCTCCTCAGTACCTGAAACTGTCAGCTCAACAGGATCTTCAGAACACATAATCACATCCTCTACAGTAATATCCGGAATATCATCACTGACATTTACAGTAACAACATCAGTTGCAACGGGGCAAACACCTCCTTCAATATTTGTAACTGTTAATGTGTATTCTGTAGTTGCATCAGGAGAGGCAATAGGTCGTTCTATATAAGGATTATTTAGAGATTCTGTTGGATCCCATTCAAAACTATATTGAAGATTATCAGTTTCCGTACCTATTTGTACTTCTCCTCCGATACAAATATCTTGGTCTTCTCCGGCATCTGCTGTGGGAGTTTCTAGAACTACAAAAGGAAATTCAACTACTACTGAATCACAAACGTTATCTGCGTATATATGAGCATATATAGTGGTTGAAGAGGTAAGAGTATGAGTCAAATCAAGGTCAGGTGGTGTAGTTGTTTCAATAAGATTCCCCCAGCCTTCAAACCACTGTATTTCTGTTATCTCCTCATTGTCATCATTAACTTCAATCGTAATCTCTTCATTTTCACAAACAGTTTGGTCATAATCTTCAAATGTAATATCATTCATAACCATAGCATAATCCTGACCATCATAAAATCCTCCACCAAAAATATCAGGCATCGGACAATAACCTTCTAAAAATCCGAAATCTTCACCATCATAATTTCCTCCACCAAAAATATTCTCAACAGGACAATCTCCTTCTAAAAATCCGAAATCTTCACCATCATAATTTCCTCCACCAAAAATAT
>PWLF01000168.1 GCA_003559475.1 Bacteroidales bacterium | reverse complement strand
CCTGTACCAGCATATCCGGCTAATGTGAAGAAATTCTTATCATCACCACGGTTATTTAACCAAGTCTTCATTTTATGAATTCCATCAAATTGTTGGTCGTTAAACGTGATTATTTTACCAGTGGGTAATAATAACTGGTTTTCAGCAATATTAGTAACTCTCGTCATTTAATTTATATTTTATACAAAGATAAGAATAAACATAGAAAAATCCTATAGTATTTAGAAACTATTCTTTACAATATTTTAGATTTTATCCACCTTTCTTAATTCCTGCCACCACTTTATCATGGGTCTTATTAGTGTATGATGATGCTCATACATAGACATAACCTTAATAAAATGACTGAAATCATGTTTGGGTTTACCATTGTGTCTTGACACATATTCATCGTATAAATCAGATAAGGTTTTTCTTTTACCAAAAGTCATTGTATTCGATATATGTGGATACTTCTAAATTTACGTGCATGATTATTTATTTAAAATTTCTTCAACAATTGAAAGTATTTTATCTCGATTCACAAAATTTTTCTTACAAATTTCTTTGATTTTATCTTCAAGCATACTTATATCATCTACATTATTAATTTCTTTATGTTCATTTCTGGCTTCAATTAATTCCGCAACAATTTTATCATGTTTAATTTCTTCACGAAGTATTTTTTGAAGTGGTGGAAGTATTTTCTCGGCAAATCTATTACAGGCTTTCTCAATTTTTTTACCATATGCAATATATGCTATGCCTGTGTATAGTTTTGAACCGAAATATCCGGTATTCAATCCACAAATAAACTCTCTAAAGTCTTCTCCATAACTTCTCCAAGCATATGATAGATTACCATAATCTGTTACAGATGCAAACAATCCATCGTTTGTAAGAACTACTTGTCCTAACCATTGACCATTTTCATCACGTAAAGTATAACTTTTTGCTTTATCTTCTTTCATATATAAAATTTAAGAATGAGTAACTATACAACTGATACGAAATTTATTCAAAATTGTTTCATTAAAAACTGTTTTTCTTTGCAGGTATATTCAAAATTCTAATCAAATCCTTCACTACATCATAATCTTCAAATACCCCGATTTCGGGGGAATTAAAAAACTCAACATAAAAATTACCGTCATTATCTGTATCTGCATCTGTAATTAAAACACATTTTTCTCTTTCAAATGCATCTAATACTGTATATGTGTAATACGTAAATGGTTTATCACCACTTTCTTCAGTGGGTACGTGTTCTTCTTTGAATCCTAGTTCAAGTAGGGTTTCTTTTGTTAGTTGTTTTTCCATGTTTTATGTTTTATTACAAAGACAATTATTAATTATTAAATTGGTAAGTTTATATTTCTTAAAGTGTTTGTTGAAACATGGGTATAAATTTCTGTGGTTTTGATATTATTGTGTCCCAATAACTTCTGTATTATTCTTAAATCTGTTCCAACCTCTAAACTTTAAAGGCTGTTTGCCAGTTAATTTGTAAAACAATTTTAGTTCGGAAGGTTTTGTTCGTTATTCATCATTTGTTTATTCATTAAATTTCTACTCGGTCGATAGGTTGTCGGTATCTAATCCCCAACTTGCCATATACGAAACGTTATAGGTAATTTACACTTGACCATTTGTAAATATAAAATAATTATCTACAATCTTCTTACTTTCTTCAGGTGTCGTATTAAATCTTTCACCAACCAACTCATATGTTTCATCAGTTATTTCCATATGGCAATCACAATTAAATTTTTGATGGTTCATATCCCACGCTTTAGGTACTACTTTTAATGTTCTCATAATCATTTTATGAATATCCATCATTTCATTTTGTTCCATATTTCAATTATTTTTATATTAATAAATACACCGTGTTTTTTATTTTCTTTCATTTCGTGCAATTCGTTCTTTTAACGTCCAGATTCTCAGTGCTGCCAATCTTGTGACTTGTTGTTGTTCTTTTTCAGTTAGTTTCTTTGCTGTGGTACTACGCTTTGCTTTTTTCTTTATACTTGCTTTCACCACAAATCTTTTCTTATAATCTAATCTACTACTACATAATATAACACCAGCATGCTCAGGTACTAAATCCTTACACTTTTCATATAATTCTTCTGGGAATGCGTAATAAAATTCAACAATTCTATTCTTTTTATCTATATGACCATGCCTTTTCTCAAAATCTTTTTTAAAATCGGCAAATGTTCTTTTAATTTCCACTTCAATTGCATAGCCACTACTTCGCATAACAAATAAATCGCATTCGTGTAATGCCAACCCCCAAGAAAGGTTTGGGACTATAATATTTCGTCTAATCCCAAACATCTTGGATATGGCAATTTCCATTTCTATTGTTGTAACTGGTTTTTGTTTACTACTACTCTTCTTTTTCAAAATTTAAGGTTCTTACTGCTTGTACCTCTTCCAGTACAATTTTTGTCTTATTTTTCACTCCTTCAATACGTGATGTTTCATTTACCATCATTTTAAATAAAAAATCTGCAGTGGATTTATAATCAAACTGATTTGATAAATCTATCTCTACTTCAAAACCAACCAATTGAAGTAATCTATAAATCACGTGCATGACTGCTGATTTTCCTGCCGCAGAGTTTCCGGTAATTGTAATTTTAATTTCTTGTTTTTCCATCATATAATACTTTTATAGTTAGTAATTTTGTACATATAACCTTCTTTACTTGCAGTCCATTCGGTTTCATGTGTATAATCAAAACCAGTTAATAGTTTTGCATACGGAAACTTTTTATCGCCTTCAGGATAAATTTTATGTACCCAAGTAATTACGGCTTCATCACAGTGTTCAATAAATAAATCATATATCATCGAACCACCTGCGATATAAACATTTTCAGATTTTAATTCTTTGGCAACACCCAATGCTTTTTCTACAGTATTAACCACAAACACATTATCATGGTCAATTATTGATATGTCTTCACGATATTGTGTTCTACTTAACACAATATATTTTCTACCTTCTAATGCTCTTTTTGGTAGGGTTTTAAAGGTGTTATACCCCATAATGACAGTATTACCCATCGTTCTGTTACGGAAGTGTTTAAAGTCCTCTGAGATACGCCAAGGAATTTCATCACCGATTCCTATAACACCATCCATACTGACTGCTGCAATTGCTATTAGTTTCATAATTTATTTATTTTTGAATATTCATTATAAAATTCTCTATGTTCCATAGCAAAGATATGACCATCATCACTATAAACAACCATAGTGAGACCCAATGTTCTATTACACATTCCTGCAACATCACTATGTAAAATTTCAACTATTTCACCAGTATTATTATTTTTATAGTATACCATATTATGCTATTTTTATATTTTAAGTAATTATTCTATGTTAAATTGATATATTATTGTATTTTTTGGGACTACTATTGTTACGTTACCTGAATTTCTTCTCCAATTAGATATATGTGCTTTTCTTTTAATTAACCAATTAGAATTGACTTCATTAAGAATTTTTCTATATTCAAAATTTTTTATATGTGGTGGTTCATTATCTGTCTCACGAATAAATGCGTTGTTCGTATTGATGTGAATTCTTTTAATTCCTTGCGGATATCTTACATGAACGACATATGTTTCCTAATACTGTTATGTTTAAATCTTTCATGTTTTTTTTTTTACAAATATAGTTATTAATGTCTAAATAGGCAAGTTTATATTTCTTAAAATATTTGTTGAAACGTGTGTGTAAATTTCTGTGGTTTTAATATTATTATGACCCAATAACTTCTGTATTATTCTTAAATCAGTTCCTGACTCTAATAACGTAGTTGCTGATGAATGTCTCAATGTATGAAATTTAAATTCATTCCCTAAATATTTTTTTACTATTTGATTACAACTTTTGGTTGAGTATTTGAGTGAATTTTGTCCATTGAAAAGATATTCTTTTGGTTTATATGTTGAATAATATTCTCTCAATAATTTTAAAATATTTTCTGATAATGGAACAATTCTATCTTTCCTTCCTTTAGCTTGTATTATATTAATAATCATTCTTTTGGAGTCAATATCACTAATTTTTAAATTTATGATTTCAGAAACTCTCAATCCGACAGAATATGCCAAAGAAATAATTGATTTGTGTTTTAAATTATCGATTTTAGAAATTTTACTAAATAAATATTCTTTATTAATAACTTGTGGGAGTTTCTTTTCTGAACGAGGTCGTTCAATTTTATCTAAATGTATTATTGATTTATTTAAAATTAGTTTATAGAACAATTTCAACGAACTAATGATTTGATTTTGCTGTGATATTGATGAATATGAATATTCTAATAAATATTTATTAAGTTCTTTTGTTGTTAATTGATATGGGTCATGAATTTTATTTTCAATCAAAAACTTAGATACATATGAAATATATGTTTCAATGGTTCTATTTGAATAATTTTTATATCTTAATTTATTTTTTAAAACTTCAAGAATTTTCATTTATAAGTAATTTTAAATTAATTAATTACATAACGTGTTTTCTATATAGTAGTTATACACAATACTACATTTGTGTTTCAATTATAGTTCTGTGTAAAAAACTTTTTAAAAATTCCTACCCGATAACATCTAAAATTTCTACATCATCTTTATCAAAATGATATGTTCCTCCACTACCACCTTTTGTTTGTACTACAAAAGTACCTTCAAAATCACCAACACCATTCATAACTTTAAATTCTTTTCCTGTCATATCTTTTCTACCGTAATACCATTTTTGTTTATTGTTATCATTTGGTTTTACTTTAACAAGATACTGTTTTTTAGTATTTTCATTTAATTTTTTATTGTTAAATGTTTTAAAGTCATCTATTAATTTTCTCATTTCTTTACTCATAATTTTATCTTTATATATAAATATTCAATTTTAAATTTTCCACCCACATTTTTAAAAAGTTTTATTAGTTTTCCAAACCAACATTCTACCTTAATAAACCGTACTGTGTATAACAAGGTGTATAAAACATAACCTATTATAGTTCAGTGGTTAATATTAATGTTTGTGATTAGGTTACGTTTCATACACCCAACCGTTGGCAGCAATTAAGCAGCGTTCGGCCAATCATAATAAATCTGCTTAGTTCGCCAAAACCAAAAAGTGTAACCGAAACATTCAATAAACATTGCTTCAAATTTCTTTTTACCAGTTTTGTAGTTTGTGTGGAAGAACATTTTAGCCTTACACTTTTTGGTTTTTGATTTGTACTTTTTAAATATCATTTTCGTAAAATTAACTGCTGCCAACAATGTATAACCGACAATAGGCACAGGCAGCGTTTGTGCTTTAGTCGGGGTTTGTCAAGTGTGCCTACTGCGGTTATACTTGACGTTAGCAAACATATTTTTGCCTTAGTCCATCGCAAAACATTCCATTTTGCCACATTTACTACATTCTCTTATTAGCATTTTTGTTGTCAATCGTCCTTTGCTATCCATCTTAGGTTCATCAAAGTTTCTAATTTTAAAGTCCACCCATTTATGTCGGCAAAAAAACGATTTGCTAACAGCGTATATACGCAATGCTTTCAGTTTTTCAATCCAAGTTTTTATCATAATATTAAGTTTTGTATTTCAAATTAATTTATCGTTAGCACTGCGTATATACGCAAAACGTTATGCTCCATGCCTTAGTTCAGTTCTTCGATTTGAGTTTTGCGATGAAAAACAAAAAGAATTTTCCCAACAT
The DNA here is from genome assembly GCA_003559475.1 of Bacteroidales bacterium. Lineage (GTDB taxonomy): Bacteria > Bacteroidota > Bacteroidia > Bacteroidales > UBA7960 > PUKZ01. Next base: position 46 of record PWLF01000168.1, on the reverse strand, counting down.
ACATAAAAAATCATTAATATATATCAATATTATAAATTTTTATGAT
>PWLF01000164.1 GCA_003559475.1 Bacteroidales bacterium | reverse complement strand
TTAAAAAATATTATAATTTTGATAAATTAATAATTGATTCGTCAAATCCGCTTTGGAAAGTAAATAAGTGGATAGAAGAGTGCAAAAAAATTGATATTGAATATTGGTCAACACGCCATGATGGTGCATATATAAAAAATATATAATAAGCAACAATTTGGGAAGATTGAAAATACAGGAACTTATATTTTTTTGTATTTTAGCTTAAAATTATTAATAACTAACATAATATTTAAATTATTGTAAAACAGTATTTTAATCAAATTTTATTCAAATGATAAAAAGAACAATATTTGTAATTACTTTATTATTTATAGCTTTTTCATCATTTTCCATGCAAAATGATATTTATCCGAAAAACATCATTTTTTTTGTAAGTGATGGTATGGGCTATAATCATGTGGATGCTACAAGTTACTACCAATATGGCAATTCAGGGAAACAAATATATGAATCACAGGATTGGGTTAAGCTTGGAGTGTCAACATATCCTGCTGTTATAGGCATAGATGGCAATGACACTATATATGCTGCCGGTTACAATCCTAGAGAAGCAAGCAAGAATCACAAATACGTAAAAAGTGATTATACAGATTCCGGTGCTGCAGCTACTTCTTTATCAACCGGCAAAAAAGTTTATTCCGGTTCTATTGGTATTGGATTAAAAGGAGACACTTTATTTCATATTGCTCAAGCAGCAAAATCACTTGGCAAATCTACAGGAGTAGTTGCGAGTGTTCCTTTAAGTCATGCGACACCGGCAGGTTTTATTGCACATAATAATCATCGTGGCAATTATCAAGAAATTGCAAGATATATGCTATTTAACACAAAACTCGATTTAATATTTGGCACAGGAAATCCTTTATACGACAATAATGGCAATCTGGCTCAGATGGATGGTTTTTTTGTTGGCGGAACAGAATTATGGAAAGAATTAAGAAAAAATAAGGGGCAAACAGTTTTTAATATTGATGGAGAGACTTATTCTGTTAGAGATGCGACAGGCAACGGTAAAATAGACCCATGGTACGTTATTGAAAGCAAAGAAGATTTTTTAAAATTTTCCGAAAAAGAGACATCAAAAAGAATTCTTGGAGTTCCTGAAATATATCTAACTCTTCAACAAAGAAGGGAATTACTCCCCGAGGAAACAAAGCCATTTGAAGCTCCTTTGGTTGAAACAGTGCCCTCATTGGAAGAAATGACTGAAGCTGCATTAAATATTCTAAGCCAAAATGAAAAAGGTTTTTTTGTAATGATAGAGGGAGGTGCTGTTGACTGGGCAAGTCACAGAAACCAATTAGGAAGAATGATAGAAGAGCAAATAGACTTTAACAAATCTGTTGAATCAGCTGTTGAATGGGTCGAAAAACATAGTAGCTGGGAAGAAACTCTTATCATTGTAACCAGTGACCATGAATGTGGTTATTTAACCGGACCGGGAAAACCTGACCCGCTTTATCCTAATATTATTAATAAAGGAAAAGGAAATTTGCCCGGTATGCAATGGAACTCCGGAACACATACTAATAAGCTTGTTCCTCTATATGCTAAAGGCCACGGCGCTGAATTTTTTAAGATAGCAGCAGGTGAATATGACCCTAAAAGAGGCGCTTTTTTACAAAACACACAAATACCTCAAGTAATTTTTATGCTATGGAATTGATAATTAAATATTTTGCATAAAAAACAGGTTTATTATTTATCAGAAACGGTAATATAAGGTGCTATTAATTCATATTTTTCTTCATCAATAAGATGAGAAAATTTTATGTCTTTACTATTTTTAAAGTATCCATGCTGACGACGAATTTGAATTATATTATTTACAATATTTCTGTCAAAGTATGGATGCCTTATCATCTCAGCAAATTCAGCATTATTAATATTAATCTTTTTAATAACAGTATCATTAATAAAAACGCTTTCCTTAATTAACTCAAACCTTTCCTTATCCATACCTCTTACCTCCAATAGTTGTTCAATTCTATAAAATCCACCAAGGCTTTCTCGGTAATTCACTATTTGTTGCGAAAAAAAAGGTCCTATTCCATATAATTTTTGCAATTCCAATGTATCTGCTGAATTAATATCAACAATAATTTCTACGGCTTCTATTTCCGTTTCAGGTTGGGTCTTATCTTCTACTTCATCTTTTTCCGTTAATTTAAAATCATCTGTTAAATCTTTATAGTCAGGCAATTTAATATATGATTCTAATCTATCATACATTTGTTCAGTAAAGCCGAATACTCTTTTTAAATCTTGTTTATAACTAAAAGAACCACCCGCTGCTTCAAAATTTTTAATAGTTCTTGCAACTCTTTCAGGCACTCCAAGTTTTAACCATTTATCTTTAGGTAAATTATTAGGATTAAAATAAAATGGAATAAAAACATCTTCCATTTTTAATTCAGATACATTAACCGACTTGGTTTCACTTTGAACTTTCTTTAGTTTTTTAAGATGTTTTTCGTAAGCAACAATATCATTTTTAAATTCTTTAGGGTCAAGTACATTCTCCGTAGAATTAAAAAACAAATATATTTTAGGGAGGAATATTATTAAAAGTAATAGAAATGCGAAAAAAACTAAACCATTTTTTTCAGAACGGCTAAAGTCAAAATAATCTTTCCACTTCACTGCTTTATACTTTAGTTATTAATTAAGGTTATTGGGTTAAAGATATATAAACGATAAAATTCTATCTGTATAAAAATTCTCCTTCAGGAGTTTTAATTGTTACTGTAGACTGTTCACTTCGAGAGCAATAGCCTATCACCTTTGCATCAAGCATAAAATCTTTGCAAACTTCAAGTATAGGCTTTGCATATTTTTCATTAACATAAATTTCAAATCTATGACCCATATTAAACACTTGGTACATCTCTTCCAAAGATGCTTTAGACTGAGATTTAATAAGATTAAAAACCGGAGGCCTATCAAACAAATTATCTTTAACTACATTTAATCCATTTATAAAATTCAGTACTTTTGTTTGACCACCACCACTACAATGTATAAGTCCATTAATATTTTTAGGGCCTAACTCTTTAATTATTTCTTTAACAACAGGAACATAAGTTCGGGTTGGCGACAAAACAAGCTTTCCTGCCTCTATGCCGGTTTCCTCTTCTATATCATCAACAAGACAGTTACCTGTATAAATAATATCTTTGCTTAATCTTTCATCATAGCTTTCAGGATATTTTTCAGCATATACTTTCGAAAAAACATCGTGTCTGGCAGAAGTAAGGCCATTACTTCCTATTCCGCTGTTATATTCATTCTCATAATTTGTTTTACCATAAGAAGCAAGTCCAATAACAACATCTCCATGTCCTATTTTATCATTAGCAATAATATTATCTCTTTTTGCTCTTGCTGTTACTGTGGAATCGACAATAATTGTTTTTACAAGATCACCAACGTCGGCTGTTTCACCACCTGTAAAGTGAATATTAACGCCATTATCTCTCATTTTTTGCAAAAACTCTTCAGTTCCTTCAATCACAGAAGCTATAACTTCTCCCGGGATATTATTTTTGTTTCTTCCAATAGTAGAAGAAAGCAGAATATCATCATATACTCCAACACAAAGCAAGTCATCAATATTCATAACTACCGCATCTTGAGCGATTGATTTCCATACATTTAAATCATCTGTTTCTTTCCAATAAACATAAGCCAGAGATGATTTAGTTCCTGCACCATCAGCATGCATAATGCAACATTGTTTTGCATCACCAGATAAAAAATCCGGAACAATTTTACAAAAAGCATTTGGAAATAATCCTTTATCAAGGTTTTTAATAGCATTTTTTACATCTTTCTTTGATGATGAAACACCGCGTTTCGCATATAAAGAGGAGTCACTCATAATAATAACACATCAAATTTTTAACAAAATAAAAGGTAATATTTTAAAAACTTCAAAATTAATATTTTTAATTAATTTTATCGCCGTAATCTTCTTCTTTCTGAAGGACTTTTTCTTTTATCATCAGTTTTAAAGTCATCACCAATTACCCTAAATTCAGTTCTTCTATTGAGTTGATGCGCTACTTCTCTTTGTTCTTGGGTTTCTAGACTTCGAATAAATTCTTCATTAATTACTGTTCCCGCTTCAAAAGTAACACCTTCCCTTGTCATAGTTTCATTAATTTCTCTTGGTTTACGTTTCCCATAGCCTTTTGCTTTCAGCCTATCAGGATTTATACCACTATCAATAAGAAAATCAACTACGGATTGTGCTCTTTTTTGAGACAAAGTGTCATTCTGTTCATGAGTTCCTCTGCTATCAGTATGTGAGGCCAGTTCAATAACAATATTGGGATTATCTTCCAAAGTTCTTACTAACCCTGACAGAGAATCTTTAAATTGAGGTCTCAACTCCCAGGAAGCGAAATCGTATAAAATCTCCGGCAATTCAATAGGTTCTTCGGGTATAGGTTCCAGATAAAAATCATGCACAAACTCTCTGCTTCTTTGTATACCTTCAGTAGTTTCCTGTCCTCTTGTACTAAAATAATCATCTTTGCTAACAAGCATTTCGTATATTTGCTCCGGTTTAATCATTGTTTCATCAAAATAATACTCTCCCTCTTCATTCGTTTCGGAAACTTCAATAGTTCCATCAGATCCAATAAGTTGAACCGTTGCATTTGGCAAAGGAAATTTTGTATTATCATCTCTAACAATTCCTTTTAAAGAAAACTCTAGAGGTGGGATTATAAAAGAGTATATCATATCTCCTCTTCTACCGGCTCTATTAGAAGACAGGAATCCTTTTTCTTCACCTGTTTTAAATACTATTCCATAATCATCTCCCGGGCTATTTATAGGATATCCTAAATTTTTTGGTACTGACCAGGAATCGCCTTCTTTTTTTGTTTTAAAAATATCCAGCCCTCCCATTCCCGGATGACCATCAGAGGAGAAAAGCAAAACACCATCATATCTAACATAAGGAAACATTTCGTTTCCTTTCGTATTAATGACAGGACCAAGGTTTACGGGATTCTTAAACTCTTCATTAACATTATTTCTAGACACCACCCAAATATCTTTTCCTCCAACTCCACCAGGCATATCAGAAACAAAATAAAGTTTGAGTTCATCAGGGCTTATTGCAGGGTGTCCAACTGAGATAGAGCTATCATTTACAAAGTCAAGTTTTTGAGGTTGCCCCCATCTTTTGCCTTCTCTCTTACTCCTATAAATCCTGCATCCAAGATTAGCTCCTTCTTCTGTAACACATCTTGTAAGGTATAATTCGGTTTTATTTGAATTAAGATTTGGCGTTCCTTCATTAAACTCACTATTAACAGGTCCTTCATCAAGTAAAACAGGATTACTCCATTCTCCTTGTCTATTCTGATAAGAGATAAACAAATCAGTATAGTATTCTCCTGTCCATGGGTCTTTTCTATTATTTAACGTTTCATCACGTGCAGAAGCGAAAATCACAGAGCTTTCTCTATGATCTCCATAAGTAGGAGTAAAATCAGCACCATCTCTTGAATTAAATATTCTCATCTCCTCTACCCTATACTGTGTTGGATTATCTATAAGCTCTTGAGTAAGTTGAACCGACTTCACCCCTACTTTACCTCTTGGGTCTTCAGGTTTCAGTTCTATATATTTTTCATACTGTTCGAGGGCGTCTTCATATTTTTCGTTTCTAAGCAGTGTATTAGCATATCTAAGATAAATCTCAGGTTCAGAATAACCTAATCTTAATGCACGCCTAAACCACATTTCAGCTCTTCTGG
>PWLF01000262.1 GCA_003559475.1 Bacteroidales bacterium | reverse complement strand
ATGTTTTTCCTCCCTAATCTTTTAGTTCCTGGAAGTCCTCATCCCAATCTTCTCCTAGTTTTAAATCTAATTTCTTGTTGAAATATTCCAAATCATGGTAGATGTGCTTTTCAGGTCTTTCTAGTTCTTCCCAGTGCTTTCTTTCGTCGTGATAAAAAAATATTACTATCCTTCTAATTTTCTTTAAATCTTTTTCTTCTAACATTTTGTCTCACCTATTTCCTCGCTTTTTTTTTCTTTGTGGGTTTTTCGTATCTGAAATAGAACACTAATTTTTTTAGTTGTTCGTACTGTTCTTTGGTTAGCACGCTGTTTCTTTTGAAGTGGTCTTCAATCCAATATATTTTGTCGTCGTTAACGTAACTAATAAATTTTTTCTTGGAAGTCTTTTTCACCACCATTTTTCTTTCTTCTAATGTTCGTTTTTCACCCATTGTTTGGCTTTTTCTTGTATTTCTTTCTTTGTCTTGGCTCTTTCCACGATCTTTTGGCGTGAGTTGTGGCTGTTAATCAAGAAAGTGGATAATACTAGTGTGTGTTCTTTTGTGTCGTAGTCATAGCCTGTGCTTAGCATTCGGGTTATGTTTTCTCCTTCTTGAACCCAGTTATCCGTGTCTTCTTGCACCCATTCGTCGCTCATTTTAGTTTTCCTCCTTTAAAGTATCTTTGGTGTAGACATAGAATTTGTGTCCTGTGCTGTCCTCTCCGAAAAGAGTCCCTGCACCATTACCCTCGTCGTCCTCACTCGGGTATATTTTTATACCGCCTTCTAATTCTATTACGCAGGTGGCTCCGTGTCCGTCCCAGCCTTCGCTGTCTAATTCTCTTTGCGTTATAGGTCTTATCGCAGTGATTTTCTTGCCGATTAATTGTTTCAACTCTTTCACTTCAACCATTTTTCCTTATCTCCTGTTCGAGAAGACTCCTTCCTCAAATCTTTATTTAGGGAGGAGATGAATCGAACTTTGTTCGCATTCTCGTTCTCGTTCTTGTTTAATTCGTTTTGTTTTTGTCTCACTGGACACCTCCACTAAAAACATTTATAAATAAATAATTCTTTGTTACTTTAAAATGGTCGCAGTTAAGATGTTTAAGTATCGTTTGTATCCTTCTGCGAAGCAAGAGCTTCGTCTCGTTAATCAATTCAAAATTTGTAAAGAAACATATAATACATTGCTTGATTTGAACAAGAAACTTAGAGTGACTAGAAAGTTTGATTTGAATGGTTTGGTTATGGATTTGAAGTGTGCGAATCCTTTGCTTGCTAAAAAGGTTCATAGTCAAGTCCTGCAGAATGTGAGTGATCGTTTGAGTAAGGCTTTTGATAATTTCTTTGAGAGGTTGAAACTTCGTGAACAGGGTGTGAAGGTTAAAGCGGGTTTTCCTCGTTTTAAGTCGAAGGTTACAAGTTTGACTTTTCCTCAAAACAATGGGGCTTTCAAATTCATCAGTGATAAGAAATTGAAGATTAGTAAAGTTGGTGTGTTGCCGATTGTTCTTCATCGTGTTCCTAGGGGTAAGATTAAGACTCTTACGGTTAAGAGGGAGAAGAGTGGTAAGTGGTTCGCTGTGTTTAGTTGTGAAGTTGAACCTGAGCAGAGTGTTCCTCTTGGTGAGAGGAGTAGTGTGGGTTTGGATTTGGGTTTGGAGACTTTTGCTTATTTGAGTGATGGTGAGTTTGTGAGTAATCCTCGTTTCTTCAGGAAGGGCGAGGTTAAGATTCGTAGGGCTCAGAGGCGTCTTAGTCGTAAGAAGAAAGGAAGTCGTAACAGGTCGAAGCAAAGAGTGAGGCTTGCGAGGACTCATGAGAGGATTGGTAATCAGAGGAGTGATTTTGTTCATAAAACGTCTAATGATTTGGTTAGTCGTTATGAGACTATTTTTGTTGAGGATTTGAAAGTTAAAAACATGATTAAGAACAAACGTCTTAGTAAGAGCATTGGTGATGTTTCTTGGAGGGGTTTTGTTGATTCTTTGTCCTACAAAGCTGTAATGAGCGGTGGACAAGTAATCAAAGTAAGCCCTAAGAACACGTCTAAAACGTGTAGTAAGTGTGGGTTTGTCAAAGAAGAGCTTTCTTTGCAAGACCGTCAATTTGTTTGTGGGGGTTGTGGTTTTGTTGTTCATCGTGACCTCAATGCTGCAATTAATGTTTTTCGAGTAGGCATGGGCGGTGCCGAATTTACGCCTGTTGGACACAGTGTAAGACCCTTGTTTTCAGGGGCTGTTGTGGATGAAGCAGGAACTATATACAACGAAACTTGAAGCGACCATTTCAATTATTCGTTGTTGGAAGCCCCATCTTTCAAGATGGGGAGGACGTCACTTCTCCTCTAACAATCCTCGTTTTTTGAATTCTTTGTAGGCTTTTTCTTTGGCTTCGTCTTTCGAATCTGCCTCGACTAATTCTGTTATGCTTTCAAAATCGATGGTTACTTCGTATTCTGTCATTTTTCTTTGGCTTCTTCTTCTTTCTTGATTTTTTCCATTCCTTTTATTTCGTGCTTTACTCCTTTTATTCGAAGGTTGTTAAGTTCTTCTTCTTTTCTAAGCTCTTCTTTTGTAGCTTCTATTACTTCTGCTTCTTCTTCTAAGACTGCTAGTATTTCTTTGGCTTTGTCTATAATTCTTTGTATTGTTTCAGATGTTTTTTCACTCATTTTCTTTTTTTTCCTCCTTACACTGCTTCTGTTATTGTTGCTTTAATTAAATCTTTCATTTCTTCTGTGTCTTCGTAAAACCTCATAATTTTTCCTTTCCTTTTCTTATCAAGCTTTTTCTTCATCAAGTCAAATCTTTGTACTTTGTTAATGAATTCCGATAAGGATATTCTTTCTAAGTAATACGAGCGATGATTGTATAATTCTTCAGGGGATCTTATTGCTTTGTAACTTTCCAAGTATTTCTCTGCGCTGTCCATACCTAAAACATTTCTATCTTTGAAAGATACGTGAGCGGTGTATTTAGCAGTCATATAAGCATAGTATTTTCCTCTTGTGCTTTTGAAAGCAAATATGAGTAAGTCTCCTACAGGGTCATAAGCGTATTTTATTACTTTTGAATCATGGTTTTTGTCTATTGCGTGGTTGTTCTTAAAATTCTTGTTTCGTCTTCTGTAACCCCATAGTTCTCCTATGCTGTAGTTTACCACGCCTTGTTTTTTCATTAGATCACTTACTGTAAAATCATTTTTGTTTTTCTTAGTGAATAAATGTCCGAATTCCTCTAATGCTTTAACAGAAAGTTTTCTTTTATTCTCGAACACGGCATGGATGGTGTTTTTATTAACCGCGTTTTCGTGTATGTGTTTGTTTCTGTATTCGTTTATTTTTTGGATGATTTTGTTTCCCTTCGTAGAAAGCTTTATAGCATCTTTGTGTTTTGTAAAATTCTTTTTAGGTTCTTTCTTTAAGTACTCGTATAATTCTTGCACGTGAAGTTTTCTCATAGCATCGTTGATTTTGTAAACTTTATCTCTGCCTTCAAAAGAGGATTGGTCAATACTGCTTATTTGTTTGTATAGTTTTGCGTATTCTTCGTTGTAAAACGAGCAATGATTTTCTATGTCTTCACTAAAACCATTTTTTTCTTTGCCCATCGCTTTCTCCTCCTAGACAACTATATTTTCTTAGTTATCTTATATTTTCTGAGTTCGGCTTCTGCTTCTTCAAGCATTTTTTCGGTTAGTTCTTTTGCTTCAAATTTAATTTGTGTGGAGTGTGTGCCGTCTTTCTTCTTTCTTCCTCTTTTTACTTCGAAGCTTTTAAATTCTTTCATAACTTCGTCGCATTCTAAGAAGATGGCGTATTCGGTTCCGAATTTGCTCTCGTATCTTTTAAAGCCTCTGATGAAATGATTTTGTAGTATTGTGCACATGTCTAAGAAATCGTTGTATTCGTAATCTGCTTTGTTAGTGTATACTTTCACAAGCTTTTTCTTGGTTTTTTTCAATACAGGGACGTCTTTTAAAGGAAGTTTATCATTCAAATAGTATCTTTCGAAACAGTCTACGCACATGTCTTTCTTGTATCCTTTGTCTTCATAAAATCTCTCGGCTTTTCTCAGGATACGATTTGTGTGTGAGTTGCCGCAGGTTTCGCATTTGTGGCTGTCCACATAGGAGTATTTGGCTCTTATGTTTAATTTAATGTTTAATACTTTTGATTTATAGGTAAATTTTCCTACTAAAGGGTTTATGGCGACCATTTTAGGTTTTTATCCTCCTTGGCTCGAGAAGACTCCTTCCTTTTAGGTGGGGAGGACGTCACATTAATACTTTTCGTTTTCATCATCATCACCTTTTTGTTTTCTACTATCCTGAACAGAAAAAATCAACTCCAACATCAAAATACTAAAAATAATAATTCCATAGATCGCATGATACCCTACAGCATCAACATTACTCTGAGCCTGCTTCCAAGCCAACCTCTCAGCCTCACTACTAAAATCGCACAAACTACGAGTAGTACCACTAATCAAAATATAATTTATAGTGACTTCGCTTTGACAACCAAAAGCATTATTAACTGCCACATGTGCTTCCTCGTGAGCGTAAACCACAAGCAAACCAATCGCGTAAACAACTAAGAAAATAGTAATAAATTTATAAATCAAGCTTTTTACAGATCTTCGCATAGAAAATATCCTCTTTTACGAATCATTCCCAAATTCTTTTTTAATTCCAGTATAATTGCAGTCCGGCTCGTAACACCTTGTCGGCGCACTAGGATTGTTTAAATCGTATCCTTCGTCTACTTGTACTGCTGTGCTCCCGCAGTTTGGGCATACTTCTAACATCTTCTTTTTTCTCCTTTTCCAACCTTTGACTAACTCTTTCACATTATTTGCCCTATATAAATTTTTTGGCTCGCATAGCTTTACCGGGTTCCAATTGCCCTATGGCTCGCATACGTCGTATGTTTTCAACTTTTTGCATGGCTCGCACGATGCTATTGTTCTTAACGCACAGGGTGGCTCGCAAATATTTAATTGTTTTTAATTTCCCATTTGGCTCGCAATACTCGGATGGTTTTTCTATCGTCGATATGGCTCGCAATCAACAAAAGTGTTTATATTTTTCTTCTGCTTAATCTCTTCCCTCATCGTTCCGATACCCCCCTCTGTTTTCTTCCGATTTGGAAACCCGCATGCATAATGCATGCAACTATGTGGCTGCACAAAGGCTTATGCTTCGATTTGAGTGCTTGTATTGTGCAAGTGCAATCTATGCTCGCAGTCTTCGCCGTGAAATCATATTTTAACGTGACCAAATGAATTTTTTTTGAGTTTAAGTCTTCCACTTCGTAGATTATAGAGGAGTTCGTGGTTTCTTTTACTTTTAGGAATCCTCCTTGATATATTTTGTAGGCTTCTTTAAATATTCTGGATTTGTATAAAACGTTTTCTTCAAACAAAAGGGTTCACCTGTTCATCACGATTTCTTTCGCGAATCTTTGAGCCTTATTTGAATGCGTGAAATAGTATTCTTTTTCTTTGTGGAAAACGATGTATCCTTCGTCTCCGTCTCGTATTATTCTTGGTTCTTCCACTTTTTTCTGCCTCTAATTGTAGTCGTAACTTAATTCGAAGATTTCTGCGAAGTCTCGTACTAATTTTTCTTCTTTTAATATTAATTCGTGTTTTTCTTTTTGAGTGTGGCTTTTTCCGTATTGTTCTCCTAATAATGCGAGTTTCCTTGCTAAATCTTGGATTCTCTCACCTTTGTTTTTTTCTTCCATCTTATTATTTTATGGGGCCTCCTCTATTATCCTTATCTTGGCTCGCATTGAT
>PWLF01000141.1 GCA_003559475.1 Bacteroidales bacterium | reverse complement strand
CGAAGAGATGTACTCTGAGCCAATAAAAGAAAATTTTGATTTAGGAGAACTTGAAAATATTCTTGAAGGCGAATTCAGAAAAGGTCATTTTAAAGGTGTTGCTATAGTAGTAAAAAGGCTTTTAGATATTATTCTTCCGGACAAAGCGTATTTTGGGAAAAAGGATTACCAGCAACTTCTTATAGTTAAAAAATTGGTAAAATTAGAAAAAATGCCTGTAGAAATAATTGCTTGCGACACAGTAAGAGAGAATGATGGTCTTGCTATGAGTTCAAGAAACAAGCGACTTAATTCAAGCCAAAGAAAAGAAGCCGCTACAATTTATCAAACACTTCTTAAAGTTGAAAAACTATGCAAGGAGAAAACATTATCATTAGAAAATATAAAAAAAAGAGTTTATGATGACATAAACTCTTTATCAACAATAGAATTAGAATATTTTGAAATATTAAATCCTGAAAACTTAAAACCATTAGAATCAGTCAATACAGGAATAACAGCAATTGCTTGCATTGCTGTTTATGCCGGAAAGGTCAGACTTATTGACAATATTATTTTTAATTATTAATTTTGTGCCTTTTTTTACTAAGGTATACTAATTTTTTACAAAAACTTTATTTAATGTTTATTGAAGTATTAAAATCTAAAATTCACAGAGTAAAAGTTACTGAAGCTGACTTAAACTACATTGGAAGCATTACAATTGATGAAGACTTGATGGATGCAGCAGGAATAATAGAAAACGAGAAAGTTCAAGTTGTTAATTTAAACAACGGAGAACGTATAGACACTTATGTCATAAAAGGAAAAAGAGGAAGCGGTATTATTTGTTTAAATGGACCGGCTGCAAGGAAAGCTCTACCTGATGATATCGTAATAATTCTCTCTTATGCCATGATGGAATTTGAGGAAGCTAAAAAAAATGAACCAAAACTTATTTTTCCAAAAAATAACAAAATTTAAATTCGATTGAAAAAGGGGTTAAAAGGAACACTGAAAATTTTAGGATTTTTATGTCTTGGATTTCTTTTATTATGGTATGTATCAAAAGACCAGGATGGCAAAAAAATTATCCATGAAATAGTTAATGCTAATTATTGGTGGATAATCCTTGCTATGCTAGCAGCTCTTTTAAGTCATTACTTCAGAGCATTACGGTGGAATTTATTAATATCATCGCTTGGATACAAAACAAAAACTTCCTCTACATTTTTTGCTTTAATGGTAGGGTATTTATTAAATCTTGCTGTCCCAAGGATAGGAGAAATATCAAGGTGCGGAGCCTTAAACCGTTCATCAAATATACCTTTTAGTATATTATTTGGAACCGTATTGTCAGAAAGATTCTTCGACTTATTATGTCTTTTGGTACTTATAGCAGCGACAATTCTTCTTCAGCTATCTCTTCTTAGATCTTTTTTAGGCAAATACATATATTATCCATTTATTGAGTTATTTGAAAGCAACTACATAATGATTGTTATAATATTAGTAATTATTTCGGTTGTGTTAGTTTTTTCTTACAAGTTTTTAAAAAACAAGTTAAAAAAACCTAAACCAAAAAGCAGGATGTCTTGGTTAAAAATGCAAATAAAAGGCATTTTATCAGGGATAAAGACACTTAGGTATATGAGACAAAAAAAGAAGTTTATTTTATACACAATTATGGTATGGGTTAATTATTTATTAATGGGTTATCTCTGCTTTTTTGCAATAAAAGGAACTTCTCACTTAGGTATAGATGCCGGATTTACCATCTTATCTTTGGGGAGTTTAGGAATTGTTGCTCCTGTTCCCGGAGGTATAGGTACATATCATTTTATAGTAAAAAAAGTATTAACTGAGATTTACGATATCGGTGCCGAGTATGCTATATCTTTTGCATACATTTCTCATGCTTCACAAATAATATTAGTCTTAGTTTTAGGAGTTATCTCCTTAGTGATACTTTCTGTTTATTTTAAATTTAATATAAAACAAACTACAAATAAAGGAAATATATCTGAATAATATATTGACTTTTACAAATAACTGCTAAACAGCAATTGGGGCTTTAATGTGTGGGTGCGGGTCATACTCTTCCAATGAAAAATCTTCAAACTTAAAATCAAAAATACTTTTCACAGATGGGTTGATTTTCATTATCGGACGTTTTCTTGGTTTTCTTTTAAGTTGTTCTTTAGCTTGTTCAATATGATTTAAATACAGATGCGCATCACCAAAAGTATGAACAAATTCACCACATTTCAAGTTACATGTTTGTGCAATCATCATAGTTAATAGCGAATAAGAAGCTATATTAAAAGGAACACCAAGAAATATATCAGCACTTCGTTGATAAAGTTGGCATGACAATTTATCGCCTGCTATATAAAACTGAAACATAACATGGCAAGGAGGTAAAGCCATTTGGTCTATTTGACCTACATTCCATGCGTTCACAATTAATCTACGACTATTGGGATTATGCTTTATCAAATCTATGACTTGAGATATTTGATCATGTGTTTGGTCATTATGCCTCCAACTTCTCCATTGTGCACCATAAATCGGCCCTAAGTCTCCATTCTTATCAGCCCAATCATCCCAAATTGAAACTCCGTTATCTTTCAAGTATTTGATATTAGTATCGCCATTTAAAAACCATAATAACTCATGTATTATTGATCTAAGGTGAAGTTTTTTTGTTGTTAATAGCGGAAACTCCTTATCAAGATCAAATCTCATTTGATAACCAAATACGCTAATAGTTCCTGTGCCTGTTCTGTCTTCTTTTTTAAAACCGTTATCAATAACATGAGTCATTAATTCAAGATACTGTTTCATTTGCTCAAAAATATTAAGTTTACGCTAAAAATTAAATTATTCTTCGAATATAAAAACATTTTACTTTTTATATAACCCATTAGTCAAAAAAGCATATACAAACTGCCAGATATATTGATTATTAAAAAGATTATAAAATATTTTTACTGGTCTTTCTTTTTTCTTTTGTTTATCTCGTCTCTAATTTTGGATGCTTTTTCATAAGCTTCCTCATCAATAGCTTTTTTAAGCATTTCCTTAAGTTCTGTCATGTTCAGCTTAGAAAAGTCCTCTTCAGTAGATTTTTCAGTTTTTTTACTTTTTACCTCTTCTGAAACTTCGGCTTCTTCAGGGTCATCGTCTTGTAATATAATACCTGCAGATTTGAGAATAGCTTCATAAGTATAAATGGGGCATTTAAATCTAACAGCTAAAGCAACAGCATCAGATGTTCTTGCATCTATTTCGATTTCATTTTTACCATCAAAACATATAAGCTTAGCAAAGAAAATACCCTCATTAAACTTATAAATAATCACTTCATTAATTAAAATATTGAAAGTTTCAGCAAAATTTTTAAAAAGGTCATGCGTAAGTGGACGGCTTGGTTTCATATTTTCCAGCTCAATTGCTATTGCCTGAGCTTCAAAACTTCCAATAATAATTGGCAATCTTCTTTTTTCGCCGGCTTCCCCCAATATTAATGCATAAGCTCCTGATTGTGATTGACTATAAGAAATACCTAAAATTTCCAATTTTTTCTTTTCCATACACTTCAAAGAATTTCTTAATAATAAATTTTAAATGCAAAGTTAGCACAAAAATGATTCTTAAAAAACTTTTATTTAAACTAATTAAACATTTATAGAATAAAATGTAAAACATAATTATATTCACTATTGTAATTATTTATAACCCATAATCAAAAAATGTTTACATTTTATTTTTATTGTTTTTTGCTTTTTTAAAACTATATGTGTTAATTTTGCCTTTTAACATAAAAGCAAAAATATAACAATTGGGAAAAGAATGAAAATTAGTGACATTGCAGTAATCATACTTAATTGGAACGGTGAAAATTTCCTAAAAAAATTCCTGCCTACAACAATAAATAAAAGCAACAATTATGCTAGAATAATTGTTGCAGACAATGGTTCTACAGATGGGTCTTATAAGTATTTAAAAAACTTTGAGCCTGATATTGAAATTATTAGATTTGACAAAAATTATGGTTATACGGGAGGATATAATAAAGCATTAAAAAACATTAAGGCAAAATATTATATTTTACTAAATTCGGATATTGAGGTAACGGATAACTGGATAACTCCGGTAATTGATTTAATGGAGAAAGATAAAACCATTGCTGCATGTCAGCCTAAAATAAAGCAATATATCAATCGAAATATGTTTGAATATGCAGGAGCTGCCGGAGGTTTTATTGATTTTTTAGGGTATCCTTTTTGCCGTGGTAGAATTTTTAATACTATTGAAGAAGATAAAGGTCAATATAATGATAACTCTCAAGAAATATTTTGGGCAAGTGGTGCATGCATGTTCGTTCGCTCCGATCTTTTTCATAAAACAAGTGGTTTTGATGAGCATTTTTTTGCACACATGGAAGAGATTGACCTTTGTTGGAGATTTAAACTATTAGGAAAAAAGGTAACATACTGCCCCGGATCATCTGTTTATCACGTTGGAGGTGGCACACTTCCTAAATCCAACCCTAAAAAAACTTATTTTAATTTTAGAAACAGCCTTTATATTTTAGCAAAAAATTTGCCTGCAAAAAACTTTTACCCTATTTTATTTTTAAGAATTATTCTTGATACAATTGCGGCTATAAAATTTTTATTTAGTCTAAAACTCAATGACTGCATGTCGGTATTAAAAGCATATCTATCTTTTGTTTCACATATACGTTATATGCGTTTAAACAAACCTAAGAAAAACATGCCTAAAATTACGCAAAAATACCGCAGATCAATTGCTTGGGATTATTTTATTAAAAGAAAAACAATTTTTAGCAAACTTCCGAAAAACAAGTTCACATAAGATTTAATTGTCGTTTTTATTCAAATTACAAAACCTTATAAACTAATTTTTCCAACAGGCATAACATAAAGGACATTAACATCTTGCCCAAGATTAAGAATTTTTTCAATCTCTTCATCGCTATAAGCTCCTATTACTACTGTACCAAGATCCAGTGCTGCTGCTTGAAGATGAAGGTTTTGAGAAGCATGGCCTATTTCATTGTATACATATCTTTTTCCTCTTTCGCCGTATCTATCCATTGTTCTTTCAAAAACAGCTCCAAAGATAAAAATCACGCTAGCATCGCCAACCGATGATTGCCCCATACACGCGCTTTGCACATCTGAACCGAAATCTCCTTCTCTTACAAGATATATCGAATGACTATCAGGGTAGTAATGATAAATACCCTTATCTAAATCTTCTGAATGATTCACAACAAAATACATTTCCAAAGGGAATGTTGCTCCGGCACTGGGAGCTGTACGAAAACCTCTTTCGTCTGTTACTCCTTGTGCAGACCATAATAGCTGACTTATATCTTCTAGGGTTAATGGCGTTTCACTATATTGCCTAACAGATCTTCTTAAAGAAAGTGCTTCTTCCAAACTAACAGATCCATCTTTATTTGGTTTAGGTAAACTTATCATTGTTTTATCTTCTATTGAAAAATTTGAATTATTATCATTATTGGAATTGTCTGGAGTAATTGATTTAGCAAAATATCCAAAAGCAAATCCAACCAAACCTAATAATAAAAAAATAATTCCATAAATAAAATACTTCTTCATAATCTTAATGTTTTAATGTTTAATATTTTTTTAGTAAAGATATAAAAAAAAATTGAGTTTGCAAAAAACAAGCTCCATATTTACTTAATAAAATATAAACGAATAAATGCTTATAAGCTTGATTATCTGACACATCTTACAGAGTGGGCGTTTGACTTACCTGTTCTATGGCGAAAAACTTTACTATGGTTAGG
>PWLF01000182.1 GCA_003559475.1 Bacteroidales bacterium | reverse complement strand
ATTTACCATTATCAATACTTACAGTCTTTTTGTTTCGGGTATTGATAAGACTTAAATCTCCTATGTTTTTGTAATCAGGATTCTTATTTTGAGAATCTTTATGAGTAATACCATATTGAAGAATATGCGGAATATTCTCTATGTGTGTAATTCTGTATATTTTAACATTATTCAGTTCCACAATTCTTTATTTATTATTCTTCAAATATAAATCAATAAACAATTACTTGAAAATACAAGCAATTTTATTAATTAGACAGGTCATAATTTTATTCATCTTTTTTTCAAAATTATAAAAAAACCACCTTAAATGCAAATATTTATTTTTTCTTTTTCCTGGATTTGTTAATTGAATTAAAAAAACAACTTTTTCATGATAATTTTAAAAAATTATTACTTTTACAAAAGCAAATTCAAAAAATATAAAGTAATAATTAATTGTAAAAACCCATTAAACCTTAATAACCAATATTATGAGAACTATTTCTTTTCTTTTATTATTTACAACATTTTCGGTTTCAGCACAGATTAACGACAACTTCAGTGACGGTAGTTTTACACAAAATCCGGAATGGATAGGAGACATAGACAATTTTAAAATAAACAAGCACTACCAATTACAACTCTACGATAATAAGGAGAGTTCTTCTTATCTTTCAACAAAAAATGTAATGATAAACATTGATAACACTCAATGGAAATTTTGGGTGCGATTATCTTTTCAGCCATCTGACAATAACCATCCACGAATTTATCTAACTTCAAATCAAAGTAATTTGGAAAAAGAATTAAATGGTTATTTCATTCAAATCGGAAAATCCGGAAGTGATAAAAAGCGTATTTATTTTTTCAGACAAGATGGGGACGAAAAACACTTAATTATGGAAGGAAATTATAATCTTGCTGACTCAGATAACAACTTGCTGACAATAAAAACAACCCGTGACAATCAAGGCAATTGGAGTATAAAAGCAGACAATAAAGGCAGTGGATTATTTATTCCTCAAGGAAACGTTTTTGACAACACCTACTCCTCAACAAAATGGTTTGGTTTTTTTTGCAATTACACAACAACAAATTCGGACCGCTTTTATTTTGATGAAATATATGTAGGCGAGATTATCCCTGATACAACCAACTTTGATGTAAAATATTCACTGCCATTTAACTCCGTTACTTTGGATGTTTTCTTTAACAAAACTGTTGATAAAAACTCCTCCGAAAATATTTCAAATTATTTAGTTGAAGGAATTGGTAATCCTGTTTTAGCTGAAAGGTTAAATAGTAATCCAAATATTGTAAGACTGCTATTTGCTGAAGAATTTGAATTAGAAAAAGAATACAATATCAACATTTCCAATATTATTGATTATTCAACACAGCATAATATATCAAACTATTCGGGTACTTTTCAGTATTACAATCCTAAACCTTACGATGTTGTTTTTAACGAATTGATGGCAAATCCAACTCCTGTTGTTGGTCTTGATCCATATAGGTACATCGAGCTTTTTAACACAACCGACTACTATATCAATATTAACGGATGGTTTTTCAAATCAGGTAATGACAACCCTAATGAGTTGCCGATAGGAGTTATTCCGCCACAAGATTATTTAATCTTAGTAAGACAAAACGATTTACCCTACTTTAGTGACTACAAAAATGTTGTGGCAGCTGATTTGGGCTTTCATTATCTCACAACAGGGGGAAGGACTATTGTTTTACTTGACGCAAACGGAGAGGTTATTCACGCTATATCATACAATGAAGAATGGTATAAAGACCCCTCAAAAAAAGATGGCGGATGGTCACTTGAACAAATTGACCCCTACAATCCTTGCGGAGGAATTAACAATTGGCAAGCAAGTAACAACAATAAAGGAGGAACGCCCGGAATAAAAAACTCTACTTATTCAAATAACCCTGATACGACAAACCCATATCTTATAAGAGCAGCATACATTGACCCGTTCAACATAAGATTGGTTTTTAACGAACCAATGTATAAAAACTCGTTATTGTCAAAATCAAGCTATATAATTGATAATGAAATTGGAAATCCATCATCAATAACTCCTTTAAAGCCCGACTTTAGAAAAGTTCAACTATTACTTCCAACTGAACTAAAAAAAGATAAGACATATAACATTGAAGTCACTGATATATTAACAGACTGTGCAGGAAATAATCTTAGAAAAAACAGAAATTTTGCAAAAATAGCTATCCCTGAATTAGCTGATTCAAATGATATAGTTATTAACGAAATATTATTTAATCCTCCTGAGGCAACCTCACAAAGATACATTGAAATATACAACAGATCACGAAAAGTTATTGACCTTAAACATTATACAATTTCTTCAAAAGATACAATAACAAACATCTTAACATCAGTATCTGAAATTACTGAAGAAAGTTATCTTTTCTTTCCAGGAGATTATGTTGTACTAACTACAAATCCCGAAAGCGTTAAAAACTTTTATTATACAAACAACCCTGACGGGTTCATTAAAATAACTTCTATGCCTTCTATGGCAAACTCGGGTGGCATTGCTGTTTTAGCTCATAAATCACAAAAGATAATTGATAAGGTGATTTACAGTGAAGACATGCACTATCCATTGCTATTTGATAAAAAAGGAGTGGCTCTTGAAAGATTAAGCTACGACAGACCATCAAACACCAAACATAACTGGCATTCTGCCGCTCAAAATGTAAACTTTGGCACACCTGGGTATAAAAACTCCCAATTTACCTATAAACCTGACAAATTTAACGCAGAGATAACAGTAGAACCCGAATTTTTTTCACCTAATAATGACGGGAAAGATGATATATTAAACATATATTTAAAATTTGACAAGCCGGGGAATACTGCAAATATAAAGGTTTTTGACTCTAGAGGAAGGTTTATAAAACACTTGGCAAGGAGCAAGCTACTCGGAACGGAAGATGTTATAACATGGGATGGGTCAGATAACAATAACCAAAGAGCAAGCATAGGCATTTATGTGATATTTATAGAAATTTTTGACACAAATGGCAATGTGAGAACATATAAAAAAAGTGCTGTTCTTGCAGGACATTTATAAAGATCAAGACGCTATAGCCATTGAAGCAACCCATACCTTAACTCCTTCAATACTTTTTAATTTTTGAGCGCATGCTTCAATAGTAGAGCCCGTTGTTATAACATCATCAACCAACAACAAATTTTTATTTTTAAATAACTCCGGATTTTTGATATAATAAACCGCTTCAACATTTTTCCATCGCATAAACCTTGATTTTTTAGTTTGGCTTTCAGAATGCGATTTTCTTATCAAGTTATTTGCAGAAATACTAATATTTAACCCTTGGGATAGTCCTTTTGCAAAATATTCGCTTTGGTTAAAACCTCTTTGTTTTATCTTTTTTGGATGTAAAGGTACAGGTAAAACAAAATCAATATTTTGCCATTCAGTACAATTTTTTAGTCTACTTGCTAATAGTTTACCACTATAAATCCCTATTTCTTTTTTCCCTCTATATTTAAACTGATGAATTAGCCTTTGAACTTTACACCCTTTTTGATAGTAATACAATGCCGTAGCCATCTCAATATTTACTCTTCCCCAAAATAACCGACATATTTTATTATCATGCTCAATATGTAAATCCGTTTCCGGTAGTTCACACAAGCAAAAAGTACAGATAATCTCCTCATCATAATTAAGTACACTACCACACGATGAGCAAACTTTAGGATAAAAAAGATTCAAAAAATCTCTTACAGGATTAGTTAGGTTCATTGGGTTATATAATTTTACGATTTAATATTAGTTTAAAAAACAAAATTAAAAAAAATGATACAATTATAAATATATTATTAAAAAAAACTAATATATTTACAATTAATAAAAAAACATAAAACTTTGACAAACAGCCAGTTAGTAAAACCAACACAATCTGTTAAGATTGATGAGCTATTTACGTGATGTTCAATAATTTAAAAAAATGGAAACATTTAATAGATTAATTACGTAATAAAACATTAGTTAGTGCGATTAAAGATTATATAAGTCAACAATAACAAAAAAATCAAAAGAGAAAGTTGTTAAAAGATGGATAAATCAAAGAATAAAATAAGCAAGAAAGATTTAACAGTTTTTAAAATTACAATAATTATACTGATTTTATTAATTGGAGTTTTGGCTTTTTTACTATTTAACACACGTCAGGAGCAGGACAGAATAGTACAAGAGAAAGTTGAGCGTATTAAGTATAGTATGGAACTTGAAAATGAGTTGGAAACACTAATGAAAGAATATGAGATATTTAAAAATCAGCATGATAGTATTTTACATGACAAAGATGAAGAAATACAAGAAAAAGCTAGGGAGATAGAAAGATTAATTGCACAGCAAGCCGACTACAATAGAATAAAACGAAGGTTAAGTTATTTACAGGATATATATAAAGATTATGTCACAAGGATTGACAGTCTTTATAAAGTAGCAGAAGTATTAAGGATTGAAAGAGATGAAGCACTTGAAGAAGTTTCTGAGATAAGAAGTTATGCAACAGGCTTAGAAGATGATAAACAACAGCTTACCTCTAAAGTTGAAGTTGCATCTGCATTAAGAGCTTATGAAATTAATGCCGGAGGTTTTCGCACAAGATTTACAGGGACAAAAGTAGAGGAAGATAGAGCAAGAAGAGTAGAATATATTGAAGTTTGTTTCAATATTGCTGAAAATAGAGTTGCCCCACCTGGAGAAAGAAATGTTTATCTCAGAATTGCGGATCCCAATGAAAACATATTAAGAATTAGTGATGATGATCAATATTCTTTTATTCACAATAAAGACACTTTACAATTTACAAAAAGACAAAATATTGACTACAGAAATCAAGAAATAGATGTTTGTATGATATGGGACAGAACTTCTGAATATAATGAAGGGTTATACTTGGTCTCAATATTTACCGACGAACATAGAATAGGAGAAACAGCTTTTACATTACGATAATATAAAAATGCAATAAATTATAATTACTTAATTTAAAAATAAGAAATCATGGAAGAAAAAAATATACCACAGCAAGATAGTAAGACACAAGAACAAAAGAAGTCTTCCAATAAAGGACCAATAATTTTTTTAGCTATATTGGCTATTTTGCTTGCATTGCTAACGGGTTTCTCAATTAAAAATCTTTTTGAAACAAGAAGTTTTGCAGAAGTAACATTGGAAGAAAAAAACAAAGCCTTATCAATAATAGATGAATTGAAGGGTCAATTAAATAATCTTGAAGCTGATTATGATAAACTTTCAGAAGAAAATGAGCATTTAGAAGGCAGAATAAGAACTGAAAGAGCTCAAATTCAGCGACTCAGAGCAGAGCTAAGATCTGAAACTGTGGCACCTGAAGATGCCGGAAAATTTAAAGAGAAAATAAAAGAACTGGAAGATCGCTTAGAAGAATATCGCAGATTAGCTAATGTTTGCGAATCTGATAAGCAATCAATAATCAGGGAAAAAAGCGAAATAGAAACAAATTTAAGTAAGGTAAAAAGTAATTTAAGCAAAGTTGAAGAAGAAAAAGTTAAAATGGGAAGGCGCATTGATAAAGGGTCACATCTGAGTGTTTGCGAATTAAATATTGAATGCATACGAGAAGGTTTGTTTGGTGACCGTGAAGTTGATAGAGCCAGGAGAACTGATAGAATGGAAATTTGCTTCACAATTAATGAAAACCATGTTGCAGAACCGGGAGAAAGAGATATTTATATAAGAATTATTGACCCTAGAAACAGAGTTTTATCAAGATCCGGAACAAACACTATTGAAGTTAATGGCAGAGAAGT
>PWLF01000254.1 GCA_003559475.1 Bacteroidales bacterium | reverse complement strand
GGATTAGGATACCATGTAAAGTCTCCTTTAAAATTAATATTTTCAATATGAGACGTCCAATCAACGGAAAAAAGGTCATCAGAAGTATATAAGTTATAATCGTAATTACTATAAACAAAGGTGAAATTTGAAAACAATCTATTACTTATAATATGATTCCATCTTACTGTAGATGTAGCATTCCCCCACTCAAAGCCAAATAAGTCATCAAACCTAAAAACATCTCTTCCAAAATATCCTGAGACAAACAGTCTGTTATTATCATTAAATCTGTAATTAGCTTTAGCATTTAAATCATAAAAAAACAACTGATTATTACGTAGGTTTGGATCATCCGCCAGGGGAAGGAATAAATCAGCATAGGTTCTTCTTCCCGAAACAATAAAACTGCTAACATCTTTTTGCAGTGGTCCTTCAAGCGTTAAACGACTTGAGATTGTTCCTATTCCTCCTGTACCTCCAAATTTTTGATTATTGCCTTCTTTCATTCTAATATCAAGAACCGACGATAATCTGCCTCCATATTGTGCAGGAATTCCTCCTTTATATAGCTGAACATCTCTTATAGCATCAGGATTAAAAACAGAAAAGAATCCTAAGAGATGGGAGGCATTATATACAGGAGCTTCATCCAATAGTATCATATTTTGATCCTGGCCACCACCCCTCACAAAAAAACCTGAACTACCTTCAGTACCCAATGAAACTCCGGGCAACATTTGTATAGCTTTCAAAATATCTGTCTCCCCCATAAAAGCAGGCATTGACCTGATTCTTTCTACAGGCAAAAGGTTTGTACTCATACGAACATCTGAAATATTTCGGTCTGCACGAGTATCTGTTATTACTACTTCATCAAGCTCAGTATATGCCGGACTTAATCTAATATTTAAGGTTTTATCTGAATTAAGATTTATTTCTATTAGCTTAGTTTCATAACTTATAAATGATATTTGAAGTTCATAAACTCCTTCCGGTAATGTAAAACTAAAAAACCCGTAACGGTTACTGATTGTGCCTGTTGATAATTCTTGAACCTGGATAGTTGCGCCGTACAGATCTTCACCTGTCTCAGCATCTGTAATCTGCCCTCTTACTGTATGCCTTTTATCTTGTTCAACACCTGAAACAGATAAACTTAATATTAAAAGCAGAGTGAAAATTAAATTTTTGATAAGGTTATAATTCATATTTTTTCTAAAATCCAAGTTTTGTTAAAATTCCCTTCAAAAGTAATAATACTTTAAAAAATAAAAAATATATTGATATAAAAAATTATATTTCTACATATAAACAGAATAAGACGCACTTTGTTTTATTATGTCATGAATATTTTTTTGCTAACTTAGCAGATAAATTTTTATACTATTTTTATCAAATACCTTTTATAACCATCAAAAGATGGCATCAGAATTTTTAAAAACACCTATTGAGTACTTAAAAGGAGTAGGTCCTGAACGAGGCAAATTATTAAGAGAGGAACTGAATATTTCTACTTTAGATGATTTGCTCTCTTTTTATCCATATCGTTATATTGACAGAAGCAGATTTTTTAAAGTTAGAGACATTCATTTTGATATGGCTTATGTGCAGTTAAAAGGGCGGATTTCAAACATTAAAATGCATGGTCATAGGCGCACTACGAGAATGACAGCTGTTTTTTCAGATGATTCAGGGCAAATAGAGCTGGTTTGGTTTAGAGGTTTTAAATGGTTGAAAGATGCATTTAAGCCTAATTTTGATTATATTATTTTTGGTAAACCTACACGTTTCGGCAGAAAAATTAATATCGCACATCCTGATATAGAAAAATTTGAACAAGGCAAAATTACTCAGGATTCAAAAATGAAACCTCTTTACAGTTCTTCGGAAAAACTTAAAAGTAAAGGGTTGGAAAGCAAAGGTATTAATAAGCTGATAAAAACTTTAATTGAAGATCCAAGGTTAAAAATAAATGAAACTTTATCTCAGGAATTACTTGATAAACTAAAATTATTAAGCAGGCATGATGCTTTAATAAACATTCATTTTCCTAAAAGTCATGAGTTGCTTAACAAAGCTCAAATAAGATTAAAATTTGAAGAGTTTTTCTTCATACAACTTAACTTGTTAAAATTAAAGCAGCTAAGAGTTGAAAAAGTTCAAGGAGTAGTTTTTGAAAAAGTCGGATTATTTTTTAATCGTTTTTATCATGATGTTTTAAATTTTGAGTTAACAAAAGCCCAGAAAAGAGTTACACGAGAGATAAGACATGACACTAAATCCGGGAAACAAATGAATCGCTTGCTGCAAGGAGATGTTGGTAGCGGGAAAACAGTTGTAGCTTTAATGTCAATGCTTATGGCAGTTGATAACGGATTTCAAGCTTGCTTGATGGCTCCAACCGAAATTTTAGCACAACAACACTATTCAAATATTTCTATAGCTCTTAATAAAATTGGACTTAAAACAGCACTTTTAACCGGTTCTACAAAAAGTAGTGAGAGAAAAGAGATACTCGAAGCCCTTTTAAGTGGAGAGTTGCCTGTTTTGATAGGCACTCACGCATTAATAGAAGATAAAGTTAAATTCAAAAATCTAGGGTTTGTTGTTATTGATGAGCAACATCGTTTTGGTGTAGCCCAAAGAGCCAAATTATGGTATAAAAATGACATCTCTCCGCATGTGCTGGTTATGACGGCAACCCCAATCCCTCGTACATTAGCAATGACTGTCTATGGTGACTTGGACGTTTCAGTTATTGACGAACTCCCTCCGGGAATAAAACCTGTTAAAACTATTCACCAATATGATTCAAACAGATTAAAAGTTTTTGGATTTATTAAAGAACAAATAAAAAAAGGAAGACAAATATATATTGTGTATCCGATTATTGAAGAATCAGAAAAATTGGATTTGAAAGACCTTAAAGATGGTTATGAAAGTATTGCAAGAGCTTTCCCCTTGCCTGAATATGCAGTTAGTATCGTACATGGAC
Organism: Bacteroidales bacterium; assembly: GCA_003559475.1. Taxonomy (GTDB): domain Bacteria; phylum Bacteroidota; class Bacteroidia; order Bacteroidales; family UBA7960; genus PUKZ01. The sequence continues at coordinate 2,898 of PWLF01000254.1, read as the reverse complement.
AAATGAAAGCTACAGAAAAAAATTATGAAATGGGAAGATTTGTAAAGAGGGAAACTCAGATTATGGTTTCAACTACTGTAATTGAAGTAGGGGTAGACGTACCTAATGCTTCTGTAATGATAATTGAAAATGCAGAGAGGTTCGGGTTATCTCAGTTGCACCAACTTAGAGGGAGGGTTGGCAGAGGAGCAGATCAGTCTTTTTGTATCTTAATGACAGGATATAAATTGACCAATGAAGCAAAACAAAGAATAAAATCAATGGTTGAATCAAACGATGGTTTTAAAATAGCTGAAACTGATCTTAAATTAAGAGGTCCCGGGGATATTGAAGGAACAAAACAAAGCGGAATATTAGATATGAAAATTGCTGATATTATCAAAGATGAAAAAATATTAAAAGTTGCAAGAGAATATGCAATTAGAATCATTCAAGAAGACCCAATGCTGAATAAAAAAATGAATTATCCCATAAAAGAAAAATATAATCAAATGTATTTGAACAAAAAATTTTGGAGTAGGATAAGTTAATTATTATTTTTTCAAAAAATTGTGCTTTTTTCAAAAAACTATCTTATTATATGAAATTGTTTTGTTATAATATTATCATTATCTGTTTTTACCTGTAGCAAATAAACTCCGGAACCCAAATTATTTACCCAAATTTCTGCCTCTTGAGAATAAAGTTCATAATTATTTAGAATACTTCCATTTATATCAATAATCTTTATTTGTTTTATGTTATTACGCTCGGAAGAAATATTTACTTTGTTTTGAGCAGGATTTGGATATACTGATATATTGTTATCTTTATGAGAAAAATCATTGACGTTATTTAAAATATGCGTCATATACACTTCAACTATTTTATCATTATCAACATCTATTTCATCGTTTATTGTAATATAATCTTCTTTTTCAAATTTATATTTGTATTTGCCTTTAGCAAGATCAATAAGGGAGTTCCCGGCTTCATCTGTATATTGGCGAAGAGAACCTATTATGAGGGCTACATTATTAATTGGATAATGAGTATCTTTATCTTTGACGACGAAAGTTATATCCATAATATCTGATTCTTCAGTTTCAAAAGCAAGCCAAATATTAGGTCTTACTTTACTTGTTCCGCTGAGTGAGGGATTAGCTTGGCTGTCGCTATATCCATAAGCAACAGAATTTTCTTCAGTCAGGCTACAAGAAACTCTGTAAAAATCATAAGTCCAATCAGGTAAAAGCCCCCAATGAATTTCAACTAAAAGGTTACTTTCACCATCATATTCAAATTTGTTTTGCAATTCCCAAATTTTAAGCCCTTGTTCCGTTGGCATTTCATAAATATCGGCATGAAAAACTTCTACACCTTCACTCATATCAGCGAAACTTTCTATCTCTTCCAAATCAGTATGCATTATTTTTATACTGAAATTATTAAACTCATTGTTATCTTCGAATGCTGAAATAATACTAAATGCAATTTTTTCGATTATTTTTTTGCTACCTCCTATTTCATCTGAAAAATATAGCATTTGACTCCTATTTGCCCTATAATAATTATAAAAAGGATAACCTCCGGATGTCATTTTTTCATTCCCTATTGAAATTTCCGGTATTTGGCCAATGTATAGTTCTGAATTAGTATTATAATAATGGCCGTCTTTTACTTCAATATTTAAATCAACTTTTGAGCCATCAGGGGAAGAAGGATGAGTGCTGAATGTAAAAATAGCATTTTGGGTTTCATTTTTGCTTATTGGCGAGGCTGTTATCGTATTATCATCAATAGTAAAATATGGTGAATTTCCTTCAAGAATTATTTCCGGTTCTCTTGCCGTTGCATTTCCATGATTTGTTACTTCAAACATAATTGAATAAGATACTCCCGGCTCTATTTGCTTATTATTTTTTGAGTTCGTAGAAATAAATCCTTTAAAAATTGAAAAATCAGGGCTAATTGAAAAAATCGGGGCGTTAGCTGTTATTATTAAATTGGACTCCCATTCTTTATCGCCATCAGTAATTAATAGCTCAAATTTAGCTTGATGTTGATCAGGAACATTCTTATCCACTTCAAAAAGAAAAGCATTTTCTGATGTTGATGAATTATTTGAGTCATCAACTCCCATATAATTAAATTCGACGGGGTTATCACCATTAATTAGATTAATATACGGGTCTTCATTCCCTTGCAGTGTAGCTGTCACATCATCTATAGGATCTATCCCAACATTTTTGACTGTTATGTCAATTGTAAAAGATTCGCCATAGTTGGCTTGATTAGTTTCTCCCGGATCATTAATAAAATAACTGTCTAAAATTACAAATGGTCCATCAGGACCGGTAGTAGGGATTTCTTCTATATATGGTATTTTTTGCGGTTTTGTAACAACAATGGTAGCGTTGCCTTCGTCAACTATAGGCTCAATTGGAATGTTAGCTGTACCGCTTTCATCAATAAAAGCTGCACCATGTAACTTTCCATCTTTTGAAATAGCAGCATAAGACCCCGGTAAAGCTTCAATTATAAAATAGTTTGCACCAAGTGTTATATAAGGGTCATGTGATACGGCATTTGATTTGCCTTCAGTTAAATATATTATTGTTGAAGGGTCACCGAAAGTATGATATCCTTCCCAGTACCACTGAACATTAGAATGTGTATTATAACCTTGTAAATGAGCTTCCGTTATAGCTAAATTTCCAACGAATTTTTTTGCTGCTACTGCATAATAATCTGAAACAAAAGGCGCATCATACGTCCCTATTGTTGTTTCTTCTGTAGAAGGCACATAGCCGTCGTTATATCCTTCAATAGGGAATGCTCCAACCGACCAGTAAAAGTCTTCAAACCAGTGAGTGTTTGGAGCAGAGCCAATGTATGCAACAGCTCCTTTGTTTTCTG
>PWLF01000073.1 GCA_003559475.1 Bacteroidales bacterium | reverse complement strand
TAAGAAAAGTTAGACTTACAATAAAAGAATTATACCCCAATCAGGATAAGTTCTTGCCTTTAGATATAGAATATCGTATCTTTACAACACTTGGAGAAAAATACGAAATAGATATAATTCCCTTCACAAAAGTGAATAGAACAAATACCGGATATGAATTTGATATAGATACTTTTTGGTTAATACCTCAAGACTATAAAATTCAGGTAAGATTGAAGAATGGTGATTATTATGAAAATAAACAAACCCTTTCATTTACGGTAGTTTCTGATGGAAATGTCATGCAACAATAAAACTTATATTATACGAAAAATATATAAAAAAAGTTACAAAAAGTTGTAGATTATTTCAAAATCCCTTGTATTTATATAAAAACTGAAGTATATTTGTACTGCAATTTTTAATTGAAAAAAAAATTATAAACTGAAAATTAATTGAAAAAAAAATGGAAAATTTACAACCAAACAATGATTTGAATGCTTTGAAAGACATGTTTAAAGACTTTCAAAATAAGCAAAAAAAAACAGGTAGAAGAACCTCAGCAGAAATCTTAGCAAAATATTTTGTTCCGAGAAACACTAAAGAAACCTTTAGAATCCTCCCTCCAAAAAACGGTAGAAAACATATTGAAGAAGCGTTTTTCCACGTAGTTACTACTTTGACTTCAGGTGGAAGGAAAAAATTTGGTACAATTATTTATTGCCCACGTCACAACGACCCTCCTGTTGAAAAATTAGATGCCAAAGGCAATCCCGTATTTGATGAAAAGGGAAAACCAGTAACGATTCCTGCTCCTTGCCCTTTGTGTGACAAGTATAAAACAAAACTTGCAGAACAAAAACCATTACCCAAAGGTTTGAAAAAGGAAGAAATGAATCCTACTCAACTGAAAATCAAGGAAGAAAATGATAGAATTTATAAAGAAGCTGTTGCATGGCAAGCCAAAAAGTTCTATATTGTTCGTGGTATTGACAGAGGTGTAGAAAAAGACGGAATTAAATTCTGGCGTTTCAAACACAATTTTAGGAATCAAGGTACATTAGATAAATTGCTTCCTATCCTTCAAGATTATATGGCTAATAATAAAGCCGATTTTTCTTGCCCTATTAACGGTACGGATTTAAGTATTACTATGACTGATAGTGAATTCAATGGTAAGACATATAAAGCAATTTCTGCTATGACTTATCGTGGTAAATCACCACTTCATACAGATAAAATCGTTGCCGAACAATGGTTAGAAGATGATACTACTTGGAGAGATGTTTTCTTACCTAAGAAAGCACCGGGAATTACACCACTTCAATATCTTGAATTGGTAGTTGAGGGTAATAGTCCTTATTGGGATGACTCAGACCAAAGCAATAAGCGTTGGGTATTCCCCGGACATCCTGAATTGGAAGAAGCTGCAAATACACGTAATCGTGATTTGGGTGCTAATGACGAAAACGAGAATATCGAATACGCATCTGACTTAGATGTTGATAATAACGGTGCTAAAATTACTGCAAAAAACATGACGCAAGAAAAAGTCGGTACATTTAAAGACGATGCTGTTGATGTTGGTGCATCAATATCTGACGATGATGATAATGATGATTCATCTGATGATTCAGAGAATTACACCGACCCAGAAAGTCAAGATGGCGATAATTTTGATGATTTACCGTTCTAAATCATTAAAAGTAAATAACATAGGGGGAGATTTATTTCTCCCCTTTTTTTAAACACAAAAAATTTTATGGCAAAAAAAAGTGAAACTCCTGTTAATGATAAAACAAGAAAACCAACAGCAAAAAAAACATTTAGTTTAGATGATTTTAGAAAAAAAGTAGGCGCACCTGTAATGGAATCGAAACCACTTGTATGGATTCCAATTGATGATGGTTTAAAACAAGCAACCGGAATGCCCGGTGTACCTAAAGGATATGTTACGTTATTTCGTGGATACTCCAATACTGGTAAATCAACAGCATTAATGAGAGCGATTGTTAACGCACAAAAAGCGGGTGATTTTGTAATTATTATTGATACTGAAAACAATATTGATGAAGGTAACAAACGACTTACTTCAATGGGATTTGATTGGGGAGGTAATTATTTATTGGTTAATAATAAATATTTACTTGATAATTATGGAATTGTTCAAGATAAAAACAGAAAAGAAGCAAGTATTGAAGATATGGCAAAAGCTGTATATGATTTTCTTGACGCACAAAAATCAGGTCAATTACCATTTGATGTTTTTATTGGTATTGATAGTATTGGTACATTAAATTGTATTAAAACTATTGACGCACAAGAGAAAGATACTTCTGATAATAATATGTGGAATGCTGGTGCTTATGAAAAAGCATTCATGTCATTACTTAACAATACTATCCCAAATACACGTAAAGTAGACTCTGAATACACTACGACAATTGCTGCTGTTCAGAAGATTTGGTATGATTCAATGAATAAGGTAGTTAAGCACAAAGGTGGTGAAACATTCTTCTTCGGTTCAAGACTTATTTATCATTTTGGTGGTATAATTACTCACGGAACTCGTAGAGTTACTGCAACATCAAAAGGTCGTGATTTGAATTACGGTTTTGAAAATAAAGTAAACATCGCAAAAAACCATGTAGATGGTGAATGGGGTGGAATTTCATTAGAAGGTAAGATTATTTCAACACCAACCGGATTTATATATGGTGATAAAGAAAGTGAAAATGCTTATAAAAAAGCAAATATTCTATATTTCCGTAATAAATTTGAAGACGATTCATTAACTGCTGATGATATTGAGTTTAAATCAAAAGCAATGGATAATGATGGAAATGTATCATTTGAAGATGAATTAATCGATAGAGTCGATACAGAAACAGGTGAAATTAGAGATTAATGAAAACAAGAACACTATTAGTAGATTCTTCTAATCTTTTGAAACGTTCGTATCACGGAGCAAAAGATGTTTATACCACGAGTTATGGTCATATTGGAGCTTTGTACTCCTTTATGACCACCATTCGTAAGCAAATTAAAGAACACATGATAAATAAAGTTGTTCTGACTTGGGATGGACAAAATGGTGGTATTGAACGTCACAGAATCGACCGTGCGTATAAAGCAAATCGTTTCAGTAAGGAATGGCATAAGAAAATTGAAATGAGTGAGTATGAGTTGAAACGTGAGAAAGAGAAAGAGGAATCTATTTTAAAACAAAGAAAAAGAATTCAAGCATATGCCGAAGAACTGTTTTTAAGACAAATTGAAGTAGATGAAATTGAAGCAGATGATGTTATTGCGGCTTATTGTTATAAATATAATAACAAAGAAGAGATTTTTTTATATAGTAATGACAGGGATTTTGCACAGTTATTACATTTAAATATAACGATTATATTCCCCAATATAAGTCAACCCGTTACCAGTGTTAATTATATGATGCATTTCAACCATCATTACAGTAATGCTTTAACACTTAAAATCATTGAAGGTGATACCGCAGATAATATTCAAGGTATTGATGGATTGAAAGAAAAAACATTATTGAAACATTTCCCGGAATTGGTCTTTAGACATGTTACTGTTAAGGAAATATGTAAAAGAGCAAAAGAAATTAATGAATTAAGAAGTTCGGAGAAAAAAAAGCCTTTAAAAGCATTACAGGCATTATTAGATGGAATTGAAAGATTAAAAACCAATCATAAGTTAATTAATTTGGGTACTCAGATGCTTAACGAAGAAGCAGAAGACGAATTATTACAATTAGATATGCCATTAAGTCCTGATGATAGAGGTAGTCAGAACCTGCTTAAAATGATGAAAGAAGATGATTTCTTATCCGTATATGGAGGTACGTTCGTAAACTACGTAGAACCCTTCTATGCTGTGATAATGCATGAAAAACAGCTACTTACAGAATATGTAAAAAAATCACGAATTTGATTTCAAAATCACTTCCGTTTTTGTTTTATTTAGCGTATATTTGCTGTAATTACTAACTTTTAAATTAAACAATATGTACGAAAAAGAATTTAATAATACATTTAAATTTTCGTTGTATCAAGAAGATATATTATTAGGTGAAAAAATGTTGAATGCGGATTCTTTTAATCCAATAACAAGGTATTCAATTGACATTAGAAATATTTTACCCAGAATTATCACAAGGTTACAAAAAGTTTTATCAAAAAGAAATTATATCACTGAATTAACAGAAGATTTTGATTTATTTTTGTATAATAAAAAAATGATTAATACATACCCATCAAAATACAGACAAGTGATGCGGTATTTACCAAAATCAGTTACTCATCATATTGAGAATAAAATAATTAAGGGTGTTGAATGTAAATTGGGTTTCTATATAAACGATAAACCTATTGTAGAAAGAGTATTTTTTGTTGATGGTTATAATCCGATTGCAAGATTATCTTTAGATTTGATTGAAGAGGTTGTTGATTGTGCTGATACTATTTTTGATGAAATAAAATCATCTGATGTAAACAATATGTGGGATGATTATGATTTGATTAATATAAGGGGATTAAGTATTAATCAAATAAGAGAACTTACACCACAAAAAAGGTCTGAACTTTTGTGGAAAATCAGAAGAAAATAAAAAAATAACATTCATTAAAGTTACCATAATTATTCATAGTTATGGTAACTTTTTATACCCAAAAATATAGTATGGCAGAACAAACTGAAAATACGTTAACTGCGTATTTAGGTGCTGAATTTCAGACTCGTCTGATGTGGCAATTATTGGTTGAATCGGAATTTGCCGAAAGAGTAGTACCTCAATTATCAGTTGATTACTTTGACGATCCTTATTTAAAAAGACTATTCGTTATAATGATGGAATTCTATAACGAATATGAAAAAGTACCAAATCTTCAAAATTTAAGTATACATCAAGCAATTAATACTTTTAAATCACCCAATAATATTGTTGAACAGGAAGCGTTATTTGGGATTGTGAAAAAATTGGAGTTATGGAATGAAAGAATTATAAATAAAGAAATGTTGCATGACGGTGAAATCGTCCAAAAAGCAACAAATGACTTTATAAAACAACAAGAATATCGTAAACTCGGTGAATATATCTTAACAAAAACAAAAAATGGTGAGATAAAAAGTAAATACATATTAGGACATATTGAGGATAAAATAGCCAATATTATGAATATTGGTGATGAAGAAGATTACGGTACTGAAATTACTGATAATATTGAAGATGCGTTAAAAAAAGAATTTAGACAAACAATACCAACAGGTGTAAAGGTTATTGATGCATTAACTGGTGGTGGATTAGGTAAAGGAGAAATTGGTTTAATTCTAACTCCTTCCGGAGTTGGAAAAAGTACATTATTAACTAAAATAGCTAATACTGCTTATGAAGAAGGTAAGAAAGTATTACAAATAGTATTCGAAGATACGGTTCCACAAATACAGAGAAAACATTTTGCTATATGGTCTGATATCGGATTAAGTAAAATGGATGATAATAATGAAATAGTTACATCCAGAGTTAAAGGTAAGGGTAATGAACTAAAAAAATTGGGTGGTAAACTAATCATTAAACGATTTAGTCAGGAAGATACTACCATGAAAGATATTCGCAATTGGATTGTGAGATATCAAAAGAAATGGGGTTATAAATTTGATTTAGTAGTATTGGATTATTTAGATTGTTTGGAATCGCATAAGAAAACAAATGATAGAAACGAAGCTGAATTGGTGATTGTTAAATCATTTGAAGCAATGGCAGGTGATTTTGATATTCCTTGCTGGTCATCTATTCAATCAAATAGAACTGGTTTTGATGCTGAATTTGTTGAAGCACACCAAAGCGGTGGTAGTATTAAACGTATTCAAAAAGCACACTTCT
>PWLF01000130.1 GCA_003559475.1 Bacteroidales bacterium | reverse complement strand
CCTGTCATAGGATTCTTACCTCTTGCTCGCCCAATAGCATCAATCTCATCAATAAATATAATACATGGAGCCTTCTCCTTAGCTTGCTTAAAGAGATCGCGTACTCTTGAAGCTCCAACACCTACAAACATTTCCACAAAATCAGAACCGCTGAGAGAGAAAAATGGCACTTGTGCTTCTCCCGCAACAGCTTTAGCCAACAAAGTTTTTCCTGTCCCCGGAGGGCCTACCAGCAAAGCTCCTTTTGGTATAGAGCCTCCCAAGTCAGTATACTTTTTAGGGGTTTTGAGAAACTCAACAATTTCCATTATCTCAACCTTAGCTTCCTCCAAGCCTGCTACATTTGTGAAATCTACCTTAACGTTAGTATCTTTATCGTATAACTTTGCTTTTGATTTTCCAACATTAAAAATTTGTCCACCACCACCACCGGCACCTCCTGCCATCCTTCGCAATATAAATATCCAAAATAGTATAAGCAAACTGATAGGAATAAGCCAACTAAGTACATCGCTTCCCCAGTTACGACGCTGCTCTGTCCTTATATCAGGCACTTCTAACTCTGATTCCTTTGCTATCCTTTCGGTTCGTGTTCTAAATTCATCAACTGAACCTACTAAATTAAATGTGTAATGAGGGCCTGACCTGTCTTTAGAACTAAAACGGGGCTCTTCAAAGACATCATATTTCTCCTTATAAAGACTGTCTTCTTTTATATATATTTCAACATTCTCTTCGTTAATAATTAATACCTTCTCTACATCACCGCTTTTAAGAATTTGATTCTCAAATCTTTGTTGTGATATTTCTTCTGAACTGTCACCCCATCGCATAAACTGTAAGCCAATGAATAGTAAAGCTAAAAAACCATATATCCAATAGAAATTGAACCCGGGTTTTTTTGGACTTTTGTCCTTTTTTTGTTCCGGCTGTCCCTGATATTTATCTTTTGGGGCTTGTTTATTAAAGTTAGACATCTTCTTCATCAATGTTAATTTAAAATTTTTCTTTACTCTTTACCGGAGCATCCGCCCATAAATCTTCAAGCTTATAATGCTCTCTAAACTCTTCTTGAAATACATGAACAACTACATCAAGATAATCTAGCAATATCCACTCAAGGTTTGTTAAACCCTCTCGTCTGCTTGGATTAATGCCTGTATTCTTTTTTACAAAATCTTCAACGGAGTCAGCAATAGCCCTAACATGAGTGCTGGATGTGCCATGACAAATTATAAAATAGTCACAAACGGCAATGTTGAATTTGGATAAATCAAGACAAACGATTTCTAAACCTTTCTTATCTTCTATTCCTTTTATTATATTGTCAAGTAATAATTTTATCTGTTTTTCAGATTTGTTTTCTTCCCGCATTCTGTAATTAAATATTTTTTATTTTTAGATTATGCAAAAATAACGAAATTTTAATAGATATGTTTTTTTTATTAAAACCTTATAAATAATTTGCCGATGTTAAAAAACTCTATTCTAATTAAATTACAAAAAGAAAAAAATGTTTAACTTTAGTTTGAAAAACGGTCAACGTTATCCAGGCATGGACAATGGACATACTTTCTACTTTTTACTTTCTACTTTCTACTTTTAGCAATTCATACTCTGTGTAACTCTGTGAAATAACTCTGTGCAACACTGTGGTTAAACGATACAAGGCATATAAGATTCATTTTGCGTACTTTATTTTCTTTCGCGACCTCTGCGTGAACTTTTTTTACAAGCTTTCTGATTTTTTATTCGTGAATTCGTGGCTTAATTTTTTGTTGAGATCTCCAAATTTTATCAAAAAATCTTAAAATGGGAAATAAGGTAATAATGTAATAATGTAATAATGTAATAAGGTCTGTATTTTATCGTGTATCCAATTAGTTACTAAGGTAATAAGGTTTTTATATTACTTAATAGAACAAAAATTTATATTTAACAGTGTAAATGTCTTTGATAATTAACTTAGAAATACAAGTTAAATAACCCTGCACATCAAAATAAGATTTTGCCAATAATATTTTATAAAAAATAACAAACTTTATATTATATTATTTTTAATTTTGAAGACAAATATTTTTAACTGATTTTTTTATAAAATGATAACATTTCCTAAATGTAAAATCAATATTGGGTTACATGTTTTAAACAAAAGACCTGATGGGTATCATAATATTGAAACCTTTTTTTACCCATTAAACTTGACAGATGGATTGGAAATTATACAAACTGATAGTTATACCGAAATTACTTTGTCAGGAAAAAAATTGCCTGATGACGATAAACCGAACCTCTGTATTTTAGCTTATGAATTGCTTAAAAAAGATTATGATTTACCTCCTGTAAAAATTCATTTACATAAAAAAATACCTCATGGTGCAGGATTAGGAGGAGGAAGTAGTGACGCTGCTGAAACACTGAAACTTTTAAATCAAATCTTTCATCTTGAACTTAACACTGAAAAACTCATTGAGTATGCAAAAAAAATAGGTTCAGATATACCGTTTTTTATTTATAACAAACCTTTAATAGCAAAAGAAAAAGGAGATGTGTTTGATGATTCTTTTGATTTTTCACTTAAAGGCTATTATATAGCTATAGGCTGTCCTAAAGAAACTATAAATACTAAAGATGCTTATAATAACATAAAACCCGATGAAAAACGCGAATCATTAAAAATCTTATTGGCAAAACCTATTGATAAATGGAAAGGCTTAATTAATAATGATTTTGAGGATTTTGCTTTTAATAATTATCCAAATATTTTAAAATTAAAACAAGCATTTTATAGTAAAGGAGCAGTCTATGCTTCCTTGACCGGTAGTGGGGCTGCTGTTTATGGAATATTCAAAGAAAATCCATATTCTTTAAAAAAAGAAATTGGAAATAATTTGATTTGGGTTGAAAAGATCAACTCTTAAAAAATATTTCAATAAAAAATCCAATAAAAATTTTTTCAATAATATAAATTTGTAACTTCGCAAATTGATTAATTTATAATCTTTAATTATAATAAATTTATAGCTTAAAGCACTGATGAATAAGTTAAAAGTAAAAGATAAGGACTTTGTTAAAATCATTAATCATAATGCTATAATTGAAGAAGTTAAAAGAATTGCCGGAGAAATAAATGAAGAGTATAAAGATGATATTCCTGTTTTTTTATCTGTTTTGAATGGTGCTTTTATGTTTACATCCGATCTATTGAAGGAGTATAAAGGTAATTGTGAGCTTAGTTTTATTCAATTGGCATCATATAGCGGAACAAGCACAACAGGAAATGTTGAAATGTTGTTGGATATTAATAAAAATATAAACAATAAGCGTGTTATTATAGTTGAAGATATTGTTGATACAGGTATTACTATTAGTTATTTATTAAATTACATAAAAAAACGCAATCCAAAAGATGTAGCTGTTGCTACTTTTTTGTTTAAACCGGATGCGTTAAAAATAAATCTAAACCTTGATTATGTTGGTATGGAGGTTTCTAATGATTTTATAATTGGTTATGGTTTAGATTATGATGGGTTTGGTCGTAATTTAAAAGATATTTATAAAGTTTGTAATTAAGTTTTAATAGCAAAATAAATTATTTCTTTAAAACATGCTAAACATAGTAATTTTTGGTCCTCCGGGTTCAGGTAAAGGCACTCAGTCAAAAATGATTGCTGAAAAATATAATTTGTTGCACCTTTCAACAGGAGATGTTCTAAGAAATGAAATAGAGAATAATACTGAATTTGGTATAATTGTAAAATCTTATATTAATTCCGGCGAATTAGTACCTGATGATTTAATACTAAAGCATCTTTATTATAAAGCAACAGAATATGAGGATACTAAGGGTATTATTTTTGATGGATTCCCAAGAACAACCAATCAAGCTGAAATTTTAGACAAAATGCTTGAAAAAAGAAGTGATCCCATAAAATTAGTAATTAGAATAGAAGTTGATGAAGATGAGATTATTAGGAGAATGATTGGCAGAGGAGAAGATTCTAACAGAGGCGATGATAAAGAAAATATAATACATAAAAGGATTAAGGTTTATAAGGAGCAAACTTATCCATTAATTGATTATTATAAAGAACAAGGTAAATTAGTATGCGTGGATGGTATGTATGCTGCTGATAAAGTATTTAAAGCTATTTGCCGGATTCTAGAAACATGTTCCGATAATATAGGCGAAGAAGAAATTTCTTAATTAAAAATGAGTAATTCTGCAAATTTTATTGATTATGTTAAGATTTGTTGCCGTTCAGGAAAAGGTGGTGCCGGATCTTCTCATTTACACAGAGCAAAATTTATCCCTAAAGGTGGTCCTGATGGAGGAGATGGTGGTGTTGGTGGAAGTGTTATAGTTAAAGGGAATAAAAATTTGTGGACATTGCTTCATTTGAAATATACAAAACATATATTTGCCGAAAATGGACAACCAGGAAGCGATAATAATAAATCAGGTGCTGCAGGTAAAGATGCTATTATTGAAGTCCCTCTTGGAACAGTTGTTAAAGATAGTGAAAACAAAAATGTCATTTTTGAAATAACCGAACATAATCAAACTAAAGTGTTGCTCGAAGGCGGAAAAGGAGGTTTGGGAAATACACATTTTAAATCACCCACAAATAGAACTCCCAGATATGCCCAGCCCGGAGAAAAAGGAGTTGAAAAATGGACAATCTTCGAACTTAAAATTTTAGCTGATGTTGGATTAGTAGGTTTCCCTAATGCAGGAAAGTCAACTTTATTGTCTGTTGTTTCTGCTGCCAAACCAAAAATAGCTGATTACCCTTTTACAACAATCACACCCAATATTGGAATGGTAGCATACTATGACAATCAATCTTTCGCTATGGCTGATATACCGGGAATAATTGAAGGAGCTAGTAAAGGAAAAGGACTTGGAGTCAGATTTCTTAGACACATTGAAAGAAATGCTCTCTTGTTGTTCTTAATTCCTGCGGATACTGAATTCGCTGAAAAAGAATATGAAATGTTGATAAACGAGCTTAAAGAATATAATCCCGAATTACTTGATAAACCCAAACTTGTTGCTGTATCTAAAACTGACTTGATTGATGAAACAGAAAAAGATAAAATTAAACAAGAGCTCAAGCATTTAAACCCTATCTTTATTTCTTCTCATCATAACTTAGGATTAAAAGAGCTTAAAGATGCTATATGGCAAAAACTAAATAATAACTAATACCCCGATTCTCTTCCCTCAATCTTATCTAATTCAATTTTGAAAATTGCTACATTATTTATGGATGGCGGATTATAATCAAATTCTTTATCTGTATATTTCTTCATGATTATATTCATCACTTCTTTTTTGTCTTCAAAATCCTCAATAGGAATAATTTTGCCATAGCCAATTACGCTTCTGTACCTCCAACCATAACTGCAAGCTACATGTTCATGACGATGGAATAATTCATAATCAGTGCTGAAAGTTAAACAAACATAAGGCTTTTTATCAAAAATGTCCGCTTTTTTCCCTTCGCGTGATGTATGAATGTATATTGTATTATTTTTAAATCCAAAATTAAATGGTAAAACATAAGGAAGCCCCTCTAAATCAATCATCCCAATATGACAAATGTCACTACGGTTAATTATCTCATTGATTTTTTTAATGTCTTTGATGGTACTATTTTTCATATTATTATATGTTTTTGTTTCTGTTAGTTGGAATTATTCAATATTTCAAAAAAAACAAATATATTAAAATAAATAATATTTATTGTTGTTTATTTATAAAATCCTTATATTTGTTATAGGTTGTTTATATAATTTTTTATGAATATTGTGACACAAAATATGGTTTATTATATCAATAATGATTTTTTATTGTTTTTTGGAATAAGTCCCGGAGAAATACT
>PWLF01000006.1 GCA_003559475.1 Bacteroidales bacterium | reverse complement strand
AGAAGAACCAAAAGAAGAACCGAGAGAAGAACCAACTCCTTCGTCAAAACCAGATCCAAAACCCGCTGAGGAAGAGGATGAGACTACTATTTTAATACCTCGGGAAGTGCCGGACGAAGATGAATCTGTTGCTAAAGAAGAACCTGAAGATATATCCCCAGAAGAGATAGATGAAGAAGATTAATAATTGTTAATATATAAAACTTTGTGAATATACATTTATATTATTATTGTAAATAAAATGATAATGGATAAGAAATTTGATTTAGACGATATATCATTAGTTCCAATAATAACTAGTGATATTAATAGTAGAAAGGAATGTAATCCATATTACCCAAACTTTGATACTTTAACAACGGATGATATTTTATTAATTGATTCTTTACCAATAATGGCATCTCCAATGGATACGGTGGTAAATACAGATAATTCCTATATTTACTTATTAAATAATATTATACCTTGTATTCCGAGAGGAGAAAAAGTAAAAAATGATTTAAGTATTTATAATTTTCATTCATTTGGTTTATCCGAAATAGAAAAACAATTACAGGAAACACCTTCAATGGAAGAAAAAGAACACAAATTTTATAATTATAAAAATATCTTAATTGATATAGCAAATGGTCACATGCAAAGACTTATTACTGTGGTTGAAATATTAAAGGATAAATATCCTTCTATATTATTAATGGTTGGAAATGTAGCACATCCATTAACATATAAAAGACTGGCAGAAGCTGGTGCGGATTATGTAAGATGTGGGATTGGAACAGGAAATGGGTGTACAACTTCAGCAAATGTTGGAGTTAATTATCCAATTGGATCTCTTATATATGAATGTAGAAAAATTAAAGATGAAGATAATTTAAATACTAAAATAGTTATAGATGGAGGAATGAAGGGTTATAAAGATATAATTAAAGCTTTAGCGCTTGGGGCCGATTTTTGTATGGTTGGCTCTCTTTTTAATAAAGCTATTGAAAGCGCAGGAGATAATTATCTTTTTAATATAAAAGTTTCACAAAGTACAGCAAAATATTTTTGGAAAAAAGGATTACCGATATATAAAAAGTATAGAGGTATGAGCACAAAGGAAGTACAAAAAAAATGGGGTAGAGCAGAAACAGTAACATCTGAGGGTATTACAAAATATCAAAAAGTTGAATATGACATTTCAGGCTGGGTTTTAAATTTTAAAGATTATTTATGTTCTTGTATGAGTTATTGTGGAGCAAGAACTTTAGATGATTTTATAGGAAAGGTAGAATGGCAATTTATAACAAATAATTCATTTAAAAGATTTAATAAATAATGGCTATAATATTATATAATAACGGAATAATAGAAGAAGTTAAACCTAAAAAACATACATTCACAGATAAAGAAATACTTGGTTTGTTTGATGAAAATTATAAACTTCGTTCTAAGAGAATTGTTGAAATACCAAATACTTGGTGTTTATGGGCAGAAGGAGTACAAGATCAAGAAGAATATTCTAAAATAGCTTCTGATATTATAGGAGCAGATATTTATTCAGAACTTGTTTTTATACACGATTCTGAAATAGATCCAAATTGGACTCTAACAGACGAAATAATATATAAAGATTATGATTCTTTTAATTCTGACATAATATTATATTTGGATAACATTGCACAAAAAACATTAGATGAAAATAAAGAAATGATGCAAGTAAAAAATGAAGCAGGTGAAAATAAAGATAATCTTGTTTTTTTAGAAACAATAGGGCCGACTGAAGATAAAAAGGTTTTATTTATACTTAACCCAGAACAACAAACAAAGGAATTTTTCAAAACTGAAAATTTTGAACAATTTGCAAATAAAGTAAAAGATTATTTATTAAATGAATATGAAATTCAAGATTCTTTATATATATATGAAAATAAAAAGGTATGTATAAAAATTAAAGATAGACATGTAGATTTAATAGTGCGTAAATTAATTAATTTTTTCCAGGATAAAGAAGAATATGAAGTATGTAAAGAATTAAAAGATTTATATGATAATTGGAAAGAATATAAAAAGGAAAAAAGAATCCAGGATAAAAAGGATAAAAAGGATAAAAAGAATAAAAAGGATAAAGGAGATAAAAAGAATGGTAATAAAAATAATAATAAATTATAAGAATAATAAGTTAGATATATAGAATGAATAATAATTAAAACATTAAGGAATCTTATTAATTATTTGATAATTAAATACTTGATTCCTTTTTTATTTTTAAAGAGTAAACAAAAAAAAATTATATATAATGGTACAAAGTTTATTACTCATTCTAATGATAATCTTATGTATTTTTTTAATATTTTCTATATATAAAAAACCTTTTGATTTTAGCAGTAATCCTTGTAATTTTAAAATATTAGAACCAAGATATAAAATTATTAATGATAAACATATTGCTATCTTTGACGTAGTGGTTAGTAAAAAACACAGATATTTTATTAATTTTCCTTTATTATTTAAATTTTTTTCAGATGATAAATTTAAAACAAAAGTAAAAATTTTATATAGTGTACCTGAAGAAGATGAAATTGAAATACTCTTAAATAAAAGTATTGAGTTTTCTGGTAAAGTAAAGGAACATTATGTATACATAACAAATGTTATAATGGGTAAAATAACTATTGAAATTGAAATGGATATTGAATATGGACGACCCGTTGTTGGTTTCGAAATACTTAAAAATTCAATATGTAATTTAACTAGAGAATATAAACTTGAATTAGAATTTCCTTAATCTAAAAATTTTAACATTTTTTTAACAACTATATTTTTTATTGTCATATTTTTTTATTATATTAGTATCATATTTTAAAATAAATTATATGTCAAATAATATTAGAGCCCTTGAACAAAAATACTTAAAGGCTAAAATTTCTTATTATGAGGGAAATCCTTTTTTATCTGATGATGAATTTGATGCGCTTGAAGAACTTCTTAAAAAAGAAGGGTCCAGGGTCATTGAACAAGTTGGTTCAAAAAGGAAAGACTTTGATTTTAATCATCCCAACAAAATGCTATCATTAGCAAAAGTTCAAACTCATAAAAATTCTGATGGTGGTATTGATTATAATTCATCTGAATTTTTAAGATGGTATAATAAAAATGCATCTAAAATAAACAAAAAAACTAATCTAGTAGTTTCACCTAAGTTTGATGGTTCTGCTATAAATATAATTTATGAGGGAACTAAACTTTCTGCTATATTAACGAGAGGAGATGGAAAATTAGGGAAAGATATAACTAACAAAATATCTCCTTATATACCAAAAGAAATAGAGGCATATTCTTTAAGAATAGGCCCCAATGATATATTGGAAGTAAGATGTGAGGTTGTTATTAATGTACATCTCTTTAATAAAAAATATTCTAAAGAATTTGCTAATCCACGCAATTATGTTGCAGGAGTAATTGGGCAAGATGAAATTAATCATGAAAAACTTTCAGAGTTTACCATTGTTCCTCTTAATTTTATTTTAAACGGCGTACATAAATGTTATTCACATTTTAAACATCTATTTAAAGATATTAATGAAATATTAAATAAACAAAAAAAATTATTTACTTCAAAAAATATAACTAAAGAATATCAAGAGGTAATTGATTACTTTATAAAAGGTAGAGAATCTATATCTTATCAACTTGATGGTTTAGTTATATCATTTCCTGTAGAATATAGAACACAACTTGGAGAAAATGACCATGATCCAAACTGGGCATTAGCGGTTAAATTTCCTCCAAAAGAAACTGTAACAACTGTAGAAGGATTTGAATGGAGTGTTTCAAAAAGAGGTGAAATAACCCCAGTACTTCTTCTTAAGCCTGTATTACTTGATGGAACTACTGTAAAAAGAGCATCCGGATATAATGCTGGTTATTTACTTGAAAAAGGTGTCGGACCTGGTGCTACAGTGTCTCTTTCAAAAGCGGGAGATATTATTCCTGAGGTGCAAAAAGTAATTATAGCATCACCTGAAGATGTTGAAGATTTTATCCCTGATATTTGCCCTGTTTGTGGAACTATTACGGTTTTCGAAATGCCCCATCTTTGTTGTACAAATAAGAATTGTGAAGGAAGAATAACTAAACAACTTACATCAGCACTTCATACTCTTGATATTCAAAGAGTTGGTGCCAAAACTATAGCTCCCTTTGCTAAAAGGTTCAAGAATATGTATGAGGTTATTATGTGGGTTTTTATTTATGGAGATAGAAAAGAAATTGAAGAGTTTGGAATTAAGTATGGTTCAAGATCCCATCAAATATTTTTGGAAGCATTTACTAATGTTAAGTCACTTGATTATATGCAAGTTATTCAAATACTCGGATATGATAATGTTGGAAGAAAGCTTTCAAAGCAAATTGCTCTTGAGCACGCAGGTCTTCCTTATGATTATGCTCATTTAGAAAAAGCATTAGTTGCGCAACTTAGAAGTCCAGAAGCCACAGAACAAATAAAAGAGGCTGTCAGTGGACTTGAATCTTTAGGTATAGTAATACACAAACCTAAGCAAGAAGTGCATGAGACAATAGGAGTGTGCATGACTGGGTCACCTAAGACCTTTGGGTATAAAACAAAGGCAGAATTTATTTCAAATTTTGCAAATGTTGTTGAAGTATCATTATCAGACCCAAGCTGTAAATATTTGATAACAGACTCATATGAATCTACAAGCGGTAAAATGAAAACTGCTAAGAAAAAAGGAATTGAAATAAGAACTTATAAAGACTTTAGAATTTAAATATTAACTAAAATATGGGAATTATGGATAATTTTACAAAATTTATGGGTATTATATTTCTGGTAATTGTAATATTTATATTAGTTGGTTTTATAGTTATGTGGTTATGGAACTGGTTGATGCCAGAAATATTTGATCTTACCGAAATTAATTTTTGGAAGTCGATCGGATTAATTTTACTAAGTTCAATATTTTTTGGAAGTAGATCTTATAAAACTTAAAATAATATATTATGAAATCTTTTAGACATGAATTTAAGGGATATAATGTTCATCCCTCAGCTTGTAATGTACATATTTATTCAGATGATGGTGACCATTATATTTTATTTGAAAATATAGGTGAAGGTACTTCTGTAACTAATGCATCCGAGCAATTAGCAACTGAAATTGTTCAAGAATTTAAATTAAAACCAGAGAATTGTTATTTTTATGAAACATATTGTAATGATCCTGAATTAATGGAGATTGATCAAATAAAATACAAATGGGATAGTGAAAATGGAAATCCAGTGGCTAAAAAACCAACATGGATTCCAGAAAATGCAGCTACTCCAATGCATATTATTGAAATGTTTAAAAAAATACATAAATTTTAGTACATAAATTTTTTTGTTATATTTATTATTATAAAATTAATTATTAAATTATAACCACTTCCGGGCAACTAAAAATTAGAGAGATGGACTTAGAAAGACAAATACAATATGATAAAATACAACTTGCTGAGATAAATACAGCAATCAGAGAAACGCAGACCAGATTTGATAAGGCAATAAATAAACTTAGTGAATTAAATATTCGCATGAATGGACTGTCTGAGCAAAAAAGGGATTATGAAATAAGGATTAGTGTACGTGAAAAACAAAAAGAGTGCACCTAACCGCCTCCGGGCAACCTAAAAATTGATAGAGATGAGTAAACTAAACAAACTAAAATTAGATTTAAGTGATAATATGAAGGCTGCTCTTGAAAATATTGAACGGGCTAAAAAAGCATTTGAAGGAGCATCAATAATACCGAAGAAATACTTCAATAAAGAGGTGTTTCAGTATGTAAAGACGCTGAAAGATTGGCAAGAGAGTAAAACGAAATACACTAAAGAAGAAGTTATAAAGATAGCTATATCCGCCTATCGTTACGGATTTGAAGGGGGAATAAGAGAAGGTCAAGGCAGGGACGGGCATGATGTAGATTCTATACAAAAATGGCTT
>PWLF01000183.1 GCA_003559475.1 Bacteroidales bacterium | reverse complement strand
GTTTTATAAATATTAACAATTATGTTAAGTTATCAACTATTTCTTTTAACATGCTGATAATCTTTACAAAAGAAAAGTGTTTAAAATTTTTATTCTAAATAATTAGTTTTGATCCCCATATTCAATAAGGAATGCTTTAATAAACCGGTTAATGCCTCCGTCCATAACTTCTTGAACATTAGATGTTTCTGTATTCGTTCTCAAATCTTTTACCATTTTATACGGATGCATAACATAATTTCTTATTTGAGAACCCCACTCAATTTTTTTCTTAGCGCTTTCAATTTTATCAATTTTTTCTCTTTTTTTTCTAAGTTCTATCTCATACAATTGTGATTTTAGCATTGTCAGGGCTTTTTGGCGGTTTTGCGATTGAGATCGGCTTTCCTGACACTCGACAATAATATTATCAGGATTATATCTAAGTCTCACAGCTGATTCTACCTTATTTACATTTTGCCCGCCCGGTCCGCTTGCACGATAAGTTTCCCATGTTATATCGGCAGGATTTATTTCAATTTTTATGCTATCATCAATAAGAGGATAAGCATACACACTGGCAAAAGAGGTATGTCTTTTATTATTTGCATCAAAAGGGGATATTCTAACCAATCTGTGCACACCATTTTCTCCTTTCAAATATCCATAGGCATATTCTCCAGTGATTTCTATTGAAGCGGATTTAATTCCCGCTGTATCACCATCTTGTGTATCAAGAATTTTTGTTTTAAAATCATTTCTTTCAGCCCATCTCATATACATTCTCATTAACATTTCAGCCCAATCCTGGCTTTCTGTTCCACCCGCTCCGGAATTTATACTCAATACAGCATTCAATTTATCTTCTTCACGGCTAAGCATTTTTTTAAATTCCAGTTCTTCAATAATTTCTTTTGCTTTATTATGATGAGCAGATACATCTTCTTCTTCAGCTTCACCCTCTTCAAAAAATTCATGAATAACTTTTAAATCCTCTAACTTTTGTTCTGCATTAGAGTAATCATTAATCCATTTTTTCAAGTCGCGTATTTCTATTTGTTTTTGTTCAGCTTTTTTTGGGTCATTCCAAAAGTCAGGTTCTGCTGCTTCTTTTTCCTTTTCTTCCATTAATTCTTTCTTCCCTTTAATGTCAAAGGAACCTCCTCAAGGCATCAAGCCTTTCAGTAAGATTGTCAATCTCTTCTTTATATAACATATATATATTATTTATTTAAATTATTTGTTAACAAATTGCCATACTATTGTGGGTTCAAACCCTTTTTGAATGCAATAACGTGCTATATTATTTTTTCGTGTATCATATTTACAGTTATTATAATCTTTGATTTTTTTACTAATCAAATCATTAAGGGTTTGCTCATACTGTTTTTCGTCAATTTGTCCAATATGCTTTCTTATAATATCATTTGTAATATTTAATTGTTTGAGAGCTGCTTCAATTTTTAATTTCCCCCATTTATTATGCTTTAACTTGCTTTTAACAAAAATTTCCGTAAATCTATTATCATCCAGAAAGTTATCATTTTTTAACTCATCAATTATTTCATCTGATTGATTATCATCAGCTCCAAGTTCTTTAAGTTTTTTCTTTACTTCAAACTCACATCTTTCGCGATAGGCGCAAAAATGTTGTATTTTTTGCTGCAATTGCTCGTAACTTAGTTTTTCCATCAAATAAAAATTATTCCGGCAACTTTTGTTGCAAATATATTAAAATCACTTTAAACAGATGAGTTTTATCTTAACTTACTCTTTTAAAAGTTTAAAGATTCGTAAGTTATGTTCCCTTTTTCATCAATTCCTTCAACGATTATTCTAAAATTATTCCATTTGTCTTCAATTGGAAATTTAATATATGCTTTACCGTCATTCCCGGGAATAATTATCGGCGACCAGAATAATGTTTTAGGGCTATTGGTTTTTATATATTTATTAACATCAATTTTTGATTGATAAAACTCGTGTGCTGATGAATATCCTTTTAAAATATATTTTGCAGTTGCAGGCAGATATGATTGCGTTCTTTTAGTATATGCAATTATGACTCCGTTGGCACCACGGAGGCCATACACAGAAGTACTTGGTCCTGTAACCACTTCAATTCTTGAAACATCATTTGGATTCAAACTTAAGAAACTGTTTCTATGCACTATTGCTCCATCAACTATAAATAGTGGCTCAGAGGTTAATGAAAGACTTCCTGTACCTCTTAAAGTAATCATTCCCCCTTCAACACTAAGCCCTCTAATATAGCCGGTTAATACTTGCATTATATTTGAATAATTTGTTTGAATATCTTCCATATAAACCACCTGTGATGGAGTACCATAGCTTGACCTTTGTTCAGGGCTATGTTGTTTTTTAGCGCTAGTCATAGTCTCAGGTCTTGCCATTCTTTCCCACTTATCACTTCTTTTTGTAGCTGTAATATGACGATGCATAAAATTCATTAAAAATCCTTCCGGGTCGAGTTCTTCGGATACTAATGATACATTCATTGTTCTTCCGCTCGCATCTCTTTCAACTGTAAATTCTGCAGTAAAAACACCTTCATAATCGAGATCTTCAAACATAAACCATCCATCTTCATCTGATTTGGTAGTATATTTAGCCCCTTCTTTACTATCATCTTCTATGGTTAATAATTCAACATATTGTTCTTCCGTTCTCCATCGTGATTCAGTGGCATCTACCTTTCCTCTAAGAGTTAAGCCTTTGCGTTGAGGATGTTTTATTCCCGGGGTTTCTTTTTTTAATATATCTTCCCAGTCGAACCGCCTCCATCCATGAGTCATCATCAATAAATCAACAATTTCATCTGTTGAATCATCTGAAAAATAAAACCAGGGGTCTTCTATAGTTTTGCCAAAATCACTACCCATTAAAAGATATGTAGCAATATTTGAATTGCTTTTTCTAATATCAGAGTCAGCTCCAACAACAGATACAGAATACCCTTTCCCCGGCAACTTATTTACATCTGAACCAAAAAACAACTCAACAAACATTTTCTTTTCATCCTCTTCTAAAAATTTATGAACTGAAACATCAACTTCATTAATTGTTTCATCTTTGTTTATAAAGACTAATCTTTCAGCTACCGGCAGAATATTTTCATCAAAAAGTGTTATATGATAGACCCCACTTTGAACATCTTCTGCAGATATTTTTGTTTCAAAAACACCATTTTCAATAACACCTTTTGTATAAAAATGCGGATTACCTCTTAAATGACCAATCAAAAATATGTTATCTGATAATTCTTCATCTTTATTATTAGAGCTTACTTCAATAAAAATATTATCCTCCTTTAAATTAGCAGATAACACATATCCGGTTTCAAGAATAGAAGGCAATCTGACAGTCTCTTTCTTCCCCGGGCTATATTTAACTTTTGCTTTATATCTTTTATTTTTTTTCGGGGTAAATTCAAAAACCCCCATTCCATTATGTACGCTTTCAAATTCAAGAATTTTATTATTTTCATCATCTTTTAAATATCCTGAAACTTCAACTCCTCCACCTAAAGCATTTGTTGCCTTAAAAGCTACTCTGTTTTTTACATTTTCGATAATATTCCCTCCTTCCGGAAAAAATGCAAATTGATATTCCTCTGATTTTCTTTCAATTTTCCTGTTAAATTTAGTGTTTTTTAAGCGATCCCAAAGACGGATATAATTAGCCTCCTCAGGATTATGAACAAATATATCTTTACTAAAATAGAATCGGGTTCCAAAATTTTTCATCCAATTAGTATATGCTCTAATTTGATAATTGCCTTCCGGCAACGAGTCAGGAAGTTTTATTTTAGTATCAGAATACCCTTTATCCAACCTTAAAACATTAACCGAGACAAGTTTGCCATCAATATTAACAAGGTCAACATTAATATTAGTAGTGTTTGTGTCCGGTTTATGATCTTTTGCATCAACTAAATAAGCTCTTAACCATATATCTTCTCCTGAGATATACTCATCTTTATCGGTATGCAAATAAGCTTTTTGCATAGGATATTCAGAGTTAAGTTTTTTAAGATGCTGAATAACTTCAGATATTTTTTGATTATTTACATTTTGAGAAAATAATTTATTACAGCAGACAATTAGAATAAGTATTAAAGCAATTTTTTTTATATGCATACAATATTTAGATTTTCTTGGATTTTTTCTTTTAATATCTTATTAGTATTTATAATAATATAAACGTAATTATAATATCATAAATTACATAAAGCATTAGGATAAAGATACAAAAAAAGCCATAAGCGTAAATACTTATGGCTCAGATATTTTTTAAGCGGAGAGAGAGGGATTCGAACCCCCGGAGGCTGTTACACCTCAACGGTTTTCAAGACCGCCGCAATCGACCACTCTGCCATCTCTCCGGTACAAAAGTATAAAAAATTATAAAACCGCCAAAGAGTTTTTTGTGTTTTTTAAATATTAACTTCAAATAACTCGTTTTGGATTTACAAAAAATTATTTTATAAAAGAATTATGTCAACATCAATTATTAAAGAAAACTCCTCCTGTTTAATTTTTTATCAGAAATAAAGGTTTTTTGAAACAAACATGATTCTTTATGAATGTTATCAAAGAGTTTTTTAACAAATTGGCTTCTTAGTCCTTTTTCTTCTGCTTCTGACATTATTCTTTCAATAATTCTTTCCCACCTTGAGAACTGAACTACTTCCATTTTACTATCATTTTTTAATGATGCAATATGCTTTACGAGTTCCATTCTTGTTGCAAGAGTTTCTAATAAAAAATCATCAATATTATCAATTTCCATCCTAAGTTCAGTTAGCAAGTCGTCAGACTTCTTTTGCAATTGGTTATTATAAATTTTATTCAAAAATGGGGTAAAATCTTTAGCATTAATTTGCTGATTAGCATCACTAAGTGCCTTATCCGGATTTGGATGAACTTCAATCATAAGTCCGTCAAAATTATTTGTTAATGCTCTTTGAGCTATCAAATGCACCATGTCACTTTTTCCTGTAATATGGCTTGGATCACATATAATTTTCAACTCGGGCATTCTATTTTTAAGCATCAATGGTACTGCCCAGCTAGGTTGGTTGCGAAACACTGATTTTGAGTTGGGGGTAAACCCACGATGTATTGCTCCAATATCAGATACTCCTGCTTTAATAAACCTTTTGATAGCTCCTTCCCATAAATCAATATCCGGGCTCAATGGGTTTTTAACCAAAACAGGCACATCAACTCCTCTGATAGCATCTGCTATTTCCTGAACCGTAAAAGGATTACTTACAGTCCTCGCTCCAATCCATAACAAGTCCACTCCATACTTTAGCGCTTCATATACATGCCTTTCGCAACCTACTTCTGTTGCAACACGCAATCCTGTTTCTTTTTTAACATCGCTGAGCCATTTCAGGCTTTCAACACCAAAACCCTGAAATGAGCCGGGAGATGTCCTGGGTTTCCATACACCCGCCCTAAAAAAATCAACTCTTCCGTCATTTGATAACGTCTTAGCTGTATCTAATAATTGCTCCGGAGATTCAGCACTGCATGGTCCTGCAATTATTAGCTGTTGTGCATTAGGAGTAACCTCATTAAAATGCATCGAACAGTCTGTTACTGTTTTTTGTGTTTCCATAAGATTAAATATATTTATTATTAATTTTTTTGTAAAATTTTATTTCTGTTATGCTTTGCTTTAATATCTGTAGCTTTTCTCATTTTACTAATAATAAAGTAAGAGTTATCATTCTCAAGATTATTAGTAAATTCTTCCATTATTTTCATAAATGATCGCAAAGATTTAACTACATTTTTTTTATTTTGCTTAAGTATAGGCATCCAGATCTCGGGTGAGCTAACTGCCAATCGTGTCATAGATTTGAAGCCACCTGCAGCGAGTTCTTGCCAAGAGTTATCTTCATCATTAAAAAACTCTTCCATCCCGGCATAAACGTAGGATATCACTTGTGGCAAATGAGACACCAACGCAACTGCTATATCGTGATCTTCCG
>PWLF01000126.1 GCA_003559475.1 Bacteroidales bacterium | reverse complement strand
CTCATAATCTCAAATTCAGTTTTATTTTTATTATAACCCTTTTTTAAATTACCATTAAACTTTTTCTTACAACCACATTCTGGGCAAATTGGTATGTGTTTTAAATTAAATATGACAAAAGATAAATAAAAACACCTTTTCTTTAAAAGGTGTTTTATCAGGAATCGAATGTTTTTCGTTATAATCTGTAATTATTTTATAAAGTTCTGGTTTATTTTTTTTTAACCAAATTTTTTTTGTTTTCTTACCAGATCTATTATTGATTAAAAAATAATCTTTCATTTATGTTTTTTTACAAAGATAATAAAATTTTTATGAAAAAAAACTTAAACATTAAGTATACACCTAAATGGTTGTATCTCTAATGTAATGTTAGTTAATGCATCATCTTCATAATTATTATCACCAAAATCAATACTAACAATTTGAGCTTGCTCAATTGACCATTTTTCAACCTCAATTCCCGTTGGATCAAGTGCTTTTAATCTTAAATCCTTCTTATAGCCAGCAGCATATCCCATACGACCTGTAAGTGATTCAGCATGTAAACGAACCCATTCCATTAGTTGTTGTGATGTCGAAGGACCTATCGGGTCAAGAAACCTAATGCTCATTGTATCCCAATTATATCTACCAGCAACATAATTTTCATGATTTAAATACTGTATTGGAACACTATTAATATTTAATGATGGTCTCTTAAATTCTTGAACTTGCCAAACTTCAATACCTAATTCATCAGGGAATTCAGCAAAAAATCTATTTACTCGTTTGGGTTCAAATTCCATAGGAATGCCCCTAATCATTTCTCTTGCCATATATTTTTAAAATTTCATAAATTATTTATTATTATTTTTTTATAAATACTAAAAATAAAAAAACTAAACACCCATTCTACGATTTAAACGAGATTGTCCACGACCAATATTTTCTTTTTCTACTTTTTTCTCAACAACATAATCAACCTTTTCTTTCTCTATTGGTTTTTATTCTTTATCAACAATCTTTTCTTTCTCTACTTTCTCTATTGGTTTTTCTTCTTTATCAACAATATTTTCTTCATTAGTATTTATTTTTGTTGTAACATCATCATTACCATTTAAAGTGTTTTCGTTAATAAAACTTTCTTCATTAAATGTTTTAGTTTTATTAGTTGTTGTTACCTTTTTTCTTCCTTTTTTTGCCATGTTAATTATTTTTTATTTTATTTATTATTTTTATCCACCAAAATCTTCAAAAGCAGCACCACTTGGAGTTATTGTAAATTTAATACCAATAAATTCAACAGTACGAGTTGGTTTTAAGAAAATTTCTCCAAATAACTCATTTCTATCCATTGTTTCTGTAGTATTTACAGTTTCATCCATTTTTATTCTAAATTCTTGAAGACCTCTTTCTCTTTTTATAGTATCTAAAACTGGTGTAGATTTACTTAAAAATTCATCAATTGTTGTGTCATCATTTTGATCAAACACTAATCTTATTGCAATATTTGAAATAAGTACTTTAATTTGAAGTAATAATCTGCGAACATTTATTCTATCAAGAGCACTTTCTTTCTTTTGTAGTGTTTTTTGTCCAAAAATTGCAGTTCCAACATCAGCAAAATCTGCTATTGGATTAATTCTACCAGTATAAAGAACATCACGAGCACCGAGAGATAATTTATATTTAGATTTTTTTGCATTAATAGTACCACGATTTAAACCTGCAGGTGCAAACCATGGATATGAAGAATTGTCAGTAAATGCCATTGCTCTTGTTACCTCACCTGTTGGTGGTATATAAAGATTAACATTATTTTGACCATCTCTTATTTGAATCCAAGGAAAATATGTACAAACATAATTACTATCAATATCTGCACTATCAAGAAGCCCTACAATATCTTTTGAAGCAAGAACATCTGCTTTATTTTCTCCTACTACTTGAGGTATATCAATATTTGGACTATCGATAATATATAAACTATCGGTTCTTTCATTTTCAATCATTTCAATTGTGTTTTTCACAAGTGTAGTATTGTCACCCCAATTAATACCCGGTGTAGCAAATAAATTAATACTAACCTCTTCTGGATTAGCAAATGTATTAATTGCAGTTTCCCATGCTTGAAAATCATTCATTGGATTTCCATTTGTAACAACACCATCAAATATACCATTTAATTGAAAACCATCATTATTCGAACGAGATTCTCTATGAACATTCCAACCATCAAAACCACCAGCAGGTACTAAAGTAAATTTTCTAGTTTCTATTTCAAAATAAGCATTATTTTCATCCATTATATCATCTATTGTTTGAAATTTACCTTCACCAGTTTCATATTCAAAATTATTATATTTACCAGTAGCTTCGATATCTAAATGGAAACCTTTTGTATTAGCAAAGCCTGATAGTCCATTAAAATTGAAGAAGTTTTGATTTATTCCTTTACCAATAGAAGTATCTGTACTATATGCTAATTCAGAAACACCTAAAAATACCCCCCTTGGTCTTTCATCGTCTTCATATTTTGTTTTATAATATATTTTAGGTGTAATACCATTTGTAGTTTCATCACCAGTTGTTGTACCAGAATAATCTTTAAATTTATATCCTTCAAATCCCGCAGGAAATAGTGTTGGTTCAATGTTTTCAGCAAGTTCAAGAATTATATATTGACTTTTCAAATCATATTCACCATCAATTGTACCAATTCTTCTTCCAATAAAGTTTGTTTGAGTTTTAATTAATGAACATCTTGTAAAACTTTCAATAATTGTTAAATTAGCATCACTATCAGCCCAATCTCTTACAATTACATCAAATTCCAATGTAATTGGATTAATGTTTGTTAGACTTATTTTTATTTCTCTATTAGCTGAATTACCATCAGAAATTGTATGAAATCTAAATAATTTATCTACATTATTACCATTTAACTGTGATACAATCCAAGGAGTTTTGGGTGTAGTAAATTGTGACTTATAATCTGAAAAAGCATTTGTTGTTGTTTTTATTAACGCATCATTAATACCATAACCAATATCTTCTCCATCTAATTTTTTAATTAAATCGGGATAAACAGACTCAACCCAAATCCTAGTATCTTTATCTTTAGGTGTTCGTCCGATAACATTTGGTAAAAAACTACTTGAATTAGGATCTAACGATACAACATAATCTTGAGGTTCATCATTAGGATTCTCTGTATTTGATGCTCTTAATGTAAAAGTTTCAAACATATCACCAACACCAATATTTGTTGAATTTGCTAAAACACTCAATGAATCTGTTTCAAAAATTGTTAAAGGTTTTTCATTAACAACATCTTGAACATATCCTCTACTTCTAATAACAGCAAGAACCATATTTTCATATTCTGTGTATGATGTACCACTTACTTTTGTTACTACATCAGTAACTTCTCCTTCACCAGTTTCTTGATTTAATGTAGTTGCTGTAAATTCATGACGTTCTCCTTCAAATGTATTATCACTAGTTTTTGTAAAACCAGTAAAAACACTTCCAGTATCATCTTCATAATTTAATGTATATCCTAAATATGTAAATCCACTAAAAGATATATTTTCAATTGTTTCAACATCAGTAGTATCACCAACGGTAGTTGGATCAACACCAGCATTTAAGGTTAATACCCATGCATTACCAGCATCATAACCTGATAATCCTAATACTCTAGTTACCCAAAGTTGATTTGTTTCTTCTAAATAAGCATTAGCGACATAAGGCAACTCGTATTTTAGACTGCCATTGCCAAATCTTTTTATACTTTGACCACCAAATTTATCACTAAATTCACCTTTATCTCGTAAGAAAACTGGTTCAAAGGCAGGTCCTTTAATAGTTTCACCAACGAGTCCTAGTGTTGTAATACCAACATTACGAGTAACGAAAGATAAGTCTCGTTCTTTAAATTTTACCCCGGGAGATGTAAACACAAAATCATTCATATTTTAAAATTATTTTAATTATTTTAATTATT
Organism: Bacteroidales bacterium; assembly: GCA_003559475.1. Lineage (GTDB taxonomy): Bacteria > Bacteroidota > Bacteroidia > Bacteroidales > UBA7960 > PUKZ01. Next base: position 2,052 of record PWLF01000126.1, on the reverse strand, counting down.
TTTTTATCCAATTCTTTTTAAATAAATACTTAAAAATATTGCAAAAGAAACATTCCTTTCTAAGAAAACATATCTTAATTATTTATATTTTTTAAAATTTTAGTGTTTTTTTTAAAAAAAATTGACATTTTCTTTTTTTTTGTCTATTTTTAATAAAAATTTATGTCTTTCTTTTAAAAAAAATATTTCAAAAAATTTAGTATTATAATTTTTACAACATCATTTACAACATCATTTACAACATCATTTATGTTTCATTTTAACCTTTTTTCCATATAAGTATTTATAAAAAACTAATATTAATGAACAAATCACAAAGAATTAAACTTGATCCAAATAATATTAACGATGATAAACATTTTAAAGTTAAACTTCAACAAGAAGTAGATACTTTTGAATTTTTATCAATGTCACTTGACACCAAAGAATTTTATCAAAATTTTAATGCTGATTATGGTGTTTTATTTGGTAGGTTAATTGCTAATGATGGTGTTGGTATTGAAAATGCAAAAATTTCAATTTTTATCCCATTAAATGAAAATGATGAAAATAATCCAAATATTACATCAATATATCCATATAAAACTCCAAGAGATAAAAATAAAGATGGAAAAAGATATAACTTACTTCCAAGAGTTAGTCAATATAATGAAGTAGAATCAGAATATCAACCAAGACAACCATTTGGTTCGTTTCCAATTAAACCTGAATTAGTAACAAATATTAGTTTTCTTAATATATATAAAAAATATTATAAATATACAACTACAACAAATAAAGCAGGTGATTATATGATATTTGGTGCACCAACTGGAAATCAAATAGTTCATATGAGTGTTGATATAACAGATATCGGTAGATTTTCAATGAATCCAGCAGCAATGGTTAATTTAGGATATTCTGAAAATTTGTTTGTTGAAGACAATACAAGAATAAAAGAAAGTAACGATTTAGATGATTTACCTCATATTGAAACTCAAGAAATTTCGGTAAATATAGCACCTTTTTGGGGCGATAAAGAAAATTTTGAAATTGGTCTTACTCGTCAAGACTTTAGAATAAGAGCAAGACTTGAAAATCAATTTACTATTTTTGGTACTGCTTTTACAGACGGTATTAATGATATGTGGGGGAGAGGTAGTTCACGTTCATATCAAAGAAATTTTTATGCTTCAGAAGAATTCTACGATATTGCTGGTATGTTAAATAAACGAATAGGAATTATTAAGGAAAATATTTTTACATATCCAAGTAGTGTTAGTGATGATAGAATTAACGATATTTTAGAATCAAATAATAATGCACCTAATGATCGAGTTATAGCAGATGATGGTTATGAGTTTGAGGATGAATATGCTCGTGAAATGATAAAATTAGATTCGTCTGAATATACTGTACATAAAAGAAGAGGTGATTTTGTTTTTATATTAAATTGTAATCGAAAAAAAATAATTACTAATGAATTAGGAGAAGTAGAGGAAGTTGATAATTTATCACAACAAGGCATTTTTACAGAATTTGATGGATTTATGACTTTTGAACTTACAAACGATGAATTACCAATGAATAATTTAGGTATTGAATTAAGAAAAAGACCATATTTTCCAATTAGAGCAAGAGTAAAAATACCTCAAAGTGCTGATATTGGTAGATCATTTAAAATACCAGAAATTTGGTATCCAGATGTAAATAAACCCCTAAATTTACCTATAAGAAAGAATACCGCTCAATGGAGACATCAAACATATAGGTTTAAAGCAAATAAAATTTATAGTGTATCTAAATTTCACCCCTTATCATATATGGATGTTAGAGATTATAGTTTAAATTCAGATTCAAATAGTGATTTACTTGTAGTTGAAAGTGAGAATAATTTTAAACGAATTAATAATCTTAGTTACATTACAGAACCAGAAGAAAATCAAGCACGTTTTATGTGCGGTGTAATTGGTGGAACTAGAGTTGATAGAACTATAGATGAAGAAAATCCTTCAAGAAATTATAGAATAGATAATGAGGTAGCATTTAGTGGTTATATTCCTATAACTATAG
>PWLF01000007.1 GCA_003559475.1 Bacteroidales bacterium | reverse complement strand
GTTGAATACTATTTTTTCAACAGCCAAATCAAACATATTAGGCTCATTATAATGGATTTGTAAAAAAGTTCCAAATTTTTCTTCTAAATCTTCAATAGTTATTTTAACACCGCCTTATTAATTTTTCTAATAATTTTTTCAGATACCATTAAAATCTTTTTTCCTCTATCTGCTAACTCTTCTGCATCCCCTCCCCAATTACCAATGTAGAACTTCGCTTTTTCGTTTTTTAAATTCAAATAACTACATACAAGGTATGATACTGTTTCTGCTTCTATTTCCTTTGCTTTTTTACTGAAATTATTTGTTAAATGACCTAATTCGTAATGTGCTATCTCGTGAATTAGTGTTGCAACCATTGATGCTTCGTTTTCTTTTGGTGCAACCCTTATGACTTTAGGAGTAACACTTCCATTTGATAATCCCTCATATTCCACCTTAACAGGTAGTGGGCTTATTTTTTTCATTACCTCAAATCGTACCTCACCTACAACTTTATCTGAATGTCCAAAGTCTATTTTTTTTCCTTTGGTTTGTTTTACATCGAATACATTCACATATCTAAATCCTCGTAGTGCAAAATAGTATTTACCACTGTTTTCATCTTCCATTTTAACTTTAATTGGTGCTAAAATTCTGATTGGTTTTTTTAAATCTTGTTTCTTAACCGTTCTACCCATTTCACTCCATTTTTTCTTTCCTGCTAATAATGAAGAGTCTGGGCGTTGAAATAGTGCTAAGATGCAGTTGTTCATACTATAATTGTGAAATTTAAGCCCGTTAGTCCATTTTTCAGCAAATTTATCTAATTGTTCTTTATCTTGAACAATTTCATCTGCTAATGTACTTAATTTACTTACTAAGAACTGAGATAGTTCTTTACCGTATAAGTTTTTTGGAATTTCATTTTTCATTTTTTCCACCTCTATAATTATATTGTACTGTAAAGTATATAAAGTTTTTGGTTTTTTTATTTCATTTTAATATTCTTAGATGAGCAATAAAAAGCCAATAGATGAGCAATAAAAAGCCAATAGAACCAGATGCGCAATAAAAAGCCAATAGAATCAGATGCGCAATAAAAAGCCAATAGAGGATTTTCTTGCTCGGCTGGTCGGCAGGGTCTTTCCTTCTCTTTCTTGACCTAATATAATTCTTTCTAAAACTACACCAAATAAATTAAAACATAAAAACACTTTCATTAAACTAATCAATTTACTATAAACATAATCTACAACAATTAAAACATTAAAGCAATCATAAAAACACTTTAAAACACTAACAAAAGTTTTTAAACCCTTTATAAGAGTAAAAAACCCTAATATGATTAATATAAATAATAACCAAATCATTTTAACACCTAACATTATATTAAACTTTATCACATATAAAGTTTATGCCGGCAATTGACTTCCGGCGCCCCGGGGTGTGTAGTCACTACACCTATCGTTTTAAAAAAAAAGAATTAAATTAATGGAATTTAACTTTAATCTCTTGATGTTCTTCTTTTTTGCATAAATCACAATCTTTGCAATCCATAGGGCATAATAAGTCCTCACTGTTTATATTTTCTTCTTTAACTGCCGTAAAAGAGTTAGAAATCATAAAACCACTACCATTTATTATTAAATTAGTCGGTAAGTCCTTAAATTCTAAATCTCGGCGTGCTGTGTAACCATAAAAGGTTATTTCTGGCACTAAACGAGCTAAATCCTTTAATTTTTCCACTGAGAACTGATTTTCAAAATCCCCTGCCTCAGAGAACCGTACAAACTCTATTTTATGTTTTCGTGCGTTTTTTATCTTTTTCCTTATCTCTAATGCTATATTTTCCACTTTCTCAATTGCCCACGCTTTCCTTTGCCTCTCTCTAAATTTCGGAACTGTTTTAGGAAATCTAACCTCACTTTTTAACGCATAACATTTATCTGGAACAGCACAAAGCCCTAAATGTCTTGAAGGGCAATCTCGAGCCGTTGAAAAGTTCATAATCAATGTATTTTTACCTAATTTTAAGTTTCCTTTACTAAATTCCATTTTTCCACCTCTATATTATACTTGGTTTTTATCACATATAAACTTTATGCCGGCAATTGACTTCCGGCGCCCCCGGGGTGTGTAGTTACTACACATTTAAAATTAAAAAAAATTATGAGGTTATTCTTTTAAAATAATCCTCTATACTCTCGAAATTACCCCACTTACTTTTAAAATCTTTAGTTTTCATTACTAATCTAAATTTATTATCAACATCTAAATGTTTATTAACCATTATTTCATAATGATTTAATACCCAAGAATCAAAAACAGCCATTAAGGTTTGCTTTCCTACAATTTCAAGTACTGTGTAGGTTTCATCTTGTCGAGCAACACTTATTTTTTTATGTAAATTTTTAATGTTTCCAAATCTCATTTTAATAACCTCTATATTATACTTGGTTTTTATCGTATATAAAGTTTTCGATTTAATTTTTTTATTTTAAATGTTTAATAAAAACCAATAAAAAACCAATAAAAAGCCAATAAAAAGCCAATAAGGAAGTAAAAATCACAAAAAAAACAACACCGGCAATCAACTTCCGGCGCCCCCGGGGATGTGTAGTTACTACACCTTTTATTTTAAAAAAAAAGTTTTTAACCTCTTAAAAATTTAACTATTTTATCTAATGATTTATTTTGTTCTATATCACCACCTTTTATTTCTATTTCTTTTTTAACTCTTTTTGCTTGGTCTTGGACAAATTGATTATGTAAACCGTTTTTCATTATCTCACCTTCCTCTCTTTATATTCCTACATATTTATCGCAGGACCCATCAGTAGGCACATTCTTTTTTTGATATGGGCACCACGTTTTATTGTCATCTTCCTCATCCCATTCCCAATTTTCACAATAGTTGCAAGTTCCTTTAATGTTTTTATGGTGGTAATTATACACCATTATATCACTTTCCTGACAAATGTTTTTATAAGTTCATTTTCTTCATTGAAGACAAATACCCTTTCGAGGGGGGTTTTTACGACTTCTCCATTACCTTTTTCACCTGTTATTTTACTTAAAGGAAAAGTTTCTTCTCTCATATATTCCACCTACTATTATTTATTTTCGACTAAAGCCGAGGGAGGAAACCACCCCTCCCAAATCAAAGGCTCTCAGAGGCGTTAGACTCGAACCAACTGTTCCACCACGTGTTAAGGCTGGAAGCCTCCCTGATTGACTTTCTTTCTCGAGGTTAAAGGTTATAAGCCCGTTTAATGCTTGGACACCCCGATATATCCCTTTGTCGAGTTTTTTCTCACATTTAAGACCTATAACCCGAGAAAAAGAATTTGCAACTTCTCTTCCTCTAACCTATTATATGTTTCTTATCCCTTATAAATGTGTTGTCGGCAATTGACTTCCGGCGCCCCCGGGGTGTGTAGTCACTACACACATCTATTTTAAAAAAACTATCATAAACATTATTATTAAACCTATTCTTATACTCCAGACGCTTAACCAGAAACCCCAATTTTCCAATTGACCTCCAGAGCGACCTCCATACCTCATTCCCTCATTTGAGCTTTTTCCTAATCTGATTTGTCTTTTTACTATCATTTTAACACCTAAAATAAAATTAAGGGGATTCTAACAATCTCATTGATAAAAATTCTCCACCGTTTTTAAAGTAATAAACTTCCTGCGTTTCACCTCTTGACCTGTTAAACACTGGTAAATTAAAAAACTCTTCCTCTGTTATTGAGGAAGGTTTTATTTTTAATACTAATGTCCTATTTTCTTCTTTTCTCGGTCTTATTTTCTCTAAATTAAAATTAACTATCCTGTATCTCATTTTAACAACATCTCCACCGGTTTTAAGATTTCTAAAAACTCTGTTATTTCATTGGTGCCTATTTTTCGGACTTCCCAAATTTCAAAGTCCTCATCTGTTACACCTGCCTTTATATTTAACTCATTTTCATTTATTATCCTTTTACCTATCTTCCAAGCCAAATTATACAATTGCGCTTTTTCTTCGATATTCATTTTTCCACCTCTTCAATCTCTATATTATAATATGTTCAACCCTATATAAATACTTTTTGGTTTTTTTATTTTTTTTATTTTTAAATAGAGATGCGCCAGATATGCCAAATAAAGCTGATATGGCCGATAAGAGCCCAATACCATCACTATATGTCAATTATATACTTATCATATACAATTCTATATTTTTTATTAACATATTGATTATTTCTTGACAATTCTATATTTTTTATTAACATATTGATTATTTCTTTACAATTCTATATTTTTTATTAACATATTGATTATTTCTTGACAATTCTATATTTTTTATTAACATATTGATTATTTCTTTACAATTATATATTTTTTATCATTTGTATATAAAAAACATTAACAGTTTAGGTTTTTTCCTAAACTGTCTTATTTTCAACTAACTCTTCGTATAAAGCCTTGAATTCCTTAAAGGCTTGATTACAAAGTAGGAAAACCTTATTGTCTTCCTCATAGTAAGTTTTAATGACTATGCGTCTGTATTCTTTCCCGAATCGGTTAAAAACCTTGTTATCTCCAGCCTCACTCGTTAAATTGCTGTTAGAAGTCTTGAAAAGTTTTATGTCGATTCCTACGGTCTTTTCTTTATCAATCCAAGCGTCTATACGCATTTTTTGGTCTTCAAAGTCCGTAGCAGTTGTTAAATGAGGAAACAACTCCAGAAATTGTTCCTCAGCCCACATACCTTTATAAAAACGATGGGCTAAGGCTGTAAAGAGATTTTCGCGTCCCATTTCGTAATTGCCATTGTTAAAGGCTGTTAGAGAGTCTGCCTCACGTTCTACGGCTTGCTTTACCGTCTTATCGGCTTTTAAGGTATCTACAGCCTCATTGAAGGACTTACAGCCACGGATTTTGGCTATAATCCCTTGAAAACCAGATTTACGGTCAAAGTAGCTACTAAAACTGTCTAATTTAGTGTTGAATGGCTTAAAACCGTCTGTTTTAATTTTTGCTGATTTATATCCTTTATATTTTATCTGCATACATTATCACCTTTTTAATAGTAATATGTTTTAAGAGTATATAAAGTTAACGGTTTGCAATTCAGCCTGTCCGTGCTCCTTTTAGTCTAAAAACTTCTAAAATTACCTCCCTCCCTCCAAGACCTCCAGAAAATAGGTAGTTTTACCTTAAACAGCCAGATAGAGTCCTATTCCCTCATTCCCTCCCTCCATTCAAGTAAAATTAAAAAAAAATACCTTATATTATTTAAAATTGACATTCAGCAACGCAGAAAGGCTAAAATAGACTAAAACAGTCAGAAAAACTGTTTTATGCGATGAAAAGCGCTAATAAACGTTATTTTAGCACGAAACGCACGCACACACCTCTGTTTCGGTACTGCATCTATATAATAGTGAAAATATCCATAGGTAAACTTTTACTGGGTAAACATTTAGTATGTTTTTAAAAAAATTATTCAAATAAAATACCTTCTAGTTTATCCTCTTTTTTCTTTTTCTCTTCAATTTGTCGATTATATTTATCTTTACGATATCGTTTCAACTCATTGTCAGGCGATATTTTCTTCCACGGAATAGCTCTAGGATAACCATCAACAAGTATATCATCAATACTTTTCAATCCCCAAGCATTTAATAACTCTTCAGAGCTCATAGGTTTTTTTAAATCCTTCCTATGCCCCAATATTGTACCATCATACGATACATCCACTATCTTCCCAGTTTCAGCACCACTAATCCTATCCTGCCAATGCTCCTGAAATTCAAAAACCACGTCACGATCCTCGGATCGCAGGCCGAACGTCCGGCTCCCTCTCCGCCTCGCAACCTCCAACTGCGCGACCCCCGACAAGCCCAAAACCATCCAAAAATTATCCACAAAATCCTCATTCAAATTACGAACCAAAACATCCGACTCCCCAAACAACGACCGGCGCTCACGCAACTCCGGAAACGACCACAAAACCAGCCGCTCAACACCATCGAAAAACCGCCAAAAATACGACAACCGCTCCGAC
>PWLF01000041.1 GCA_003559475.1 Bacteroidales bacterium | reverse complement strand
GTCATTTTAAGTAACATAAAATAGATAGTTTCTCTATAATATTCCATTAGCTGTGCAAAGGCTTTTTGGTTACCGTTTTCAACAGCATCCTTTACCAGCTTATAATCACGTTGTGCTTTCTCTGTAAGTCTTGGATTTACTTCCATTTATTTTTTTTATATAATAAGTCAGATACTATAATTACAGGATTTAACAATGCAAAAATAATATCAAATATTGGCGAATATAAAAATAATAATTTTTCATTAAACTTTTTTGATGAAAAATAATAATTTACCATCAAAGATAACATTTTGATAATGAGTAATAATAAGCCCCAAAACCAAAAATTTGTAAAAAAAAGTATAAAAGTCAAAGATACATAAAAAATAAAATTACTTGCACCAAATAAACCTAATAATAATTTATGTCTTTTTTTATAATGCTTTCCTGTTGAAAAATGACGTTTTTTTTGTAAAAGCCAATTTTTAAAAGATGTTTTAGGTAATGATAACGTAATACTCTTAGGATTTATTTCTAAAGCGGTATTTTTGGAGTTAGCTACCTGATTGACAAAAAGGTCGTCATCTCCTGATTCCAGTTTATAGTGAGATGTAAAACCACCTGCTTTAAAGAATAGATTTTTTTTGTATGCAAGGTTTCTTCCAACTCCCATATATGGAATTCCTGCAAGTGCAAAAGAAAAGTAATTCATAGCAACTGTAAGAGCATCAAATCTGATAAAAGAATTAAGAAACCCTTTCTTTTTTTCATAACCGCCATATCCCAAAACAAGCTCAGTTCCATTGGAGAAGTGAGATTGAATATTATTTAACCAATATGGTGATGAAGGCCGACAATCAGCATCAGTAAAAATAAGTGTGTTATTCTTGGCAGTTTTTATGCCTACTGATAGTGGCAATTTTTTTCCTTTGAAAAAGGTTACACTATTTTTTAAATTAACTACGTTAAGGTTATTGTATTTTTGTTTAAATTGTTCAAGAATATTTTCTGTGTTATCTTTTGAGTTATCATTAACAACAACTACTTCATAGTCAGAATATTTTTGTTCTAATATTAGAGGGAGATGTTTCTCTAAATTACTATCCTCATTTTTAGCACAAATTATTACTGATATTGGTTCTTTTTTTGAAGCTTGTCCATTTGTTTTTTTTTCTCTGTGAAAAATCAGCCTACTAAGAAAGAACCAGTGATATATTAGTTGTATAAAAGTACAAATAAATAATGTTATTAAAACGATGAAACCCCAGTCCACTTGCATATAATATGGTTATATCAATTTATATATTTCTACAAAAATATTTAAATATTTTAGATAATTAAAAACAAATCAAATTTTTTTATGAATTTTTTATCAAAGTTATAAAAATTAAAATTACTTTTAAAATCAAAAATTATTGAAGTTTTAGTTGCAAATTACTGTAAAATAGGTCATTAATATAAATTTATTTAAATGAATCCATATGTTATAAAAGCTTCCGGTGAGCGAGAAGAGTTTTCTTTTGAAAAGTTTATAAATTCTCTTAAGCGCTCGGGTGTAAAAGAGCATATCATCGATGCTGTTAAAGATGATGTGAATAGTTTTTTGTATGATGGTATAACTACAAAAGAATTATATAAAAGAGCTTTTCGCTCTCTTAGAAAGCATAAGCATTCCATTGCGGCTCGTTATAGTTTAAAAAAAGCCATAATGCAGCTTGGACCTACAGGATATCCTTTTGAGCAATTTATCGGTAATGTTTTTGAAGTACAAGGATATAAAACAAGGGTAGGAGTTAATATTGAAGGAAATTGTGTTTCTCACGAGATAGATGTTATTGCAAACAAGGACAATAAGCAGTGTATAGTTGAATGTAAATATCATAATAGTCAAGGCAAATACTGTGGAGTTCAGGTACCTCTATATGTTCGTTCCAGAGTTGATGATATTGTTAATAAAAGAAAAGGCCTTAATGAATATTCAGGCATATTTTTTCAGGGTTGGATAGCAACAAATACCCGCTTTACAAATGATGCAATGCAATATGGTAAATGTGCAGGATTATATTTATTAAGTTGGGATTATCCCAAAAATAAAGGTTTAAAAGATATTATAGAAAAACATAAAATATTTCCCGTTACTGTATTAACTCAATTAAATAAAAAACAGAAAGAGTTTTTGCTTGAAAAAAAAGTAGTATTGTGTCGTCAATTAAAAGATAGCCCCGGAATACTCAGCCAAATGGGATTAGCCGAACAAAAACAGAAAAAGATAATTAGAGAATTAGAAGAACTTGGTTTAGAGTAACTAAGTAGATAAAAAAATGTCTTTTGTTTCTTTCATGCTTTTATAATCTTCGCTAATAACAAGCAAAACATCTCCTTCTTCTATGACTGTTGAGCCTTTAGGTGTTACATACTTGTCAGCTTTTTTAATCATAGCAATTATTGCTTTTTGCGGAATATCAAGGTCAACTATTTTTTTCCCAATTACGGGCGAGTTTTTACAAATTTTGAATTCTTCGTACTCCGTTTTTTCGTCATCATCCAACAAAACTTCAACAGGGGATTTAGGTCTTACCTTCAATGGTAATGAGACATGCAGTAATCTAGAAATTTTGGCTAAGGTTGTTCCTTGTAAAATAACAGATGACAATGAAATAAAAAATACTATATTAAAAATAATTTGAGACTTTTCTATACCTGCTAAAAGCGGATATGTGGCAAAAACAATAGGTACTGCTCCACGTAACCCTATCCATGATACAAATAACTTGTTGCGGATTTTGGTTTTAAAGAATGCAAGACTTAAAAAAACACTAAGAGGTCGGGCAATTAGTATTAAAAATAAAGAGATAATAAGCCCTATACCAATAAGCGGGATTATTTGAGAAGGATATACTAAAAGACCTAAGGTTAAAAATAATATTATTTGCATAAGCCATGCAAATCCGTCAAAAGTCTGTATTATAGTTTTTTTATGAATAAGTTCTTTATTTCCCAAATATAAAGCTGTAATATATACTGATAAGAAGCCGTTACCTCCGATAAAATCTGTGCCGGAAAAGCTGAAAAACATTATGGCTATTACTAAAACCGGGTATAATCCTTCATAAACAAGTCTTATATTATTAATTATAAATCGCCCCAATTTACCAATTAAGAATCCTAATAATCCTCCAATAATAAATTGTTGTAATAATAATGGTAATATACTAAGGATTGATTTATCTTGATTTAACACTAATCCTGTAAAAGCAATAGTAAGAAAATAAGCCATGGGATCATTACTTCCACTTTCTAACTCAAGCGTTGGTCTTAAATCCTTTTTTAATGCAACTTTTTTTGATCGTAAAATTGAAAATACTGCTGCAGCATCTGTTGAAGAAACAATAGCACCAAGCAAAAGTCCTTCATATAAAGTAAAATCAGTTATATAATAAACAAAAAACCCAACTGAAAAAGCAGTTATAACCACACCAAGTGTTGATAATGAAAATCCATGCCATAATACCGGTTTTACATGTTGGAAATTAGTATCTAGACCTCCTGAAAATAAAATAAAATTTAATGCAACTATTCCTATTAGTTGAGCTATTTTAGGTTCGTAAAAATATATGCCTCCAATTCCTTCTGAGCCCGCAAGTATACCAATTCCAAGAAATAAAACTAATGTGGGAATTCCAAACCTGTATGATGTTTTTCCTGCAATAATAGAAATGAACAATAGTATTGAACCAATTAGCAATATATTTTCTGTTGTTATGCTCATCCAATTTTTTGTATTATCTATCAATTGTTGCAAAGATAATACTATTGTCTAATAAAGTTTGATTGTTTTATCTAATATTTTGAAAAAAAATTATAAAGATTTGACTATTTTTGCAAGAAAATTGCTCAGAAGCAGTATTTTATTTTTTAAGTGAAGCATTATAAAATTAAATGATATATAAACAACAAATTGGTTATTTAAATAGATATTATTTTGATTAGAAAAAGTTTATTAATATTATTATTTTTAATCCCGTTTTATTCTATAGCAGAAGAAAATGATGATAAAAATATTTACAGTGGCGGGATGCATATTTTTCAGCTTTCTAATATAAAAGCCGGTAATCCTCACTCTGAAATATCGTCTTTAGGGAATGGTATTGGCGGTATATTACGGTTTTATTTTGGCTCAAACATGACAGGGGGAATTTTTGGAGGAACTCAAGGTGCAAGTTATGATACTAATGGATCAGATAATTCTCATATAAAATTAGGTCATGGTGGTTTTTTTTTCGGGTTAACACATAAAACAGAGAATTATAGATACACGACAGCTCTTGGAGTAGGGAGGGGGAGCATAGAAAATTTACATATTAAGCAACAATCGGGTTATGAATTAAAAAATAGTTATTTATACAACTATGGAACTACGATTTATGCCCCTTTTGTAAGTGTTGATAGAAAAATGACAAACAGGTTGCTTTTAACAGTTCAGGCAAGTTATTTTGTTGCCGATAAAATGAGTTATAAAAGTCCTGTTTTAAAAGTAGGACTTTTGTTCAATAGATAATAATTTTTTTAACAGGATAATTGCAAGCTACATTATTTTAGCGAAGGTCTATAAAATCAATATCTCTATCTTTTTTATACTTATCAATATTAATTTCAAATTTTTCTTCAGGAATTTCTGAAGATCTTTTTATCTCGTCTATTTGAATTTTATATGTGCCTCCGTGCCTATCATATGCCTTAATAAAAACCAACTCATGGTTTTTTGAATCAACAGCTACTCGATACTTAAAAAATGCTTGGGGTTCATTTGGAATAGCATCTACAAGATAAACTATTTTGCTGTTATAATTCTCTTCTCTTATAAGTTTTGCTCTGTAATGGCTTTTAAAGTCATCAAGAAGTTGAGCCGGATTCATTGATTGTTCAACATTTTCAAGATAATTAACATGTACTTCACCAACATCTTTTAAAAAGGTAAGGGCAAGGTGACCATCTGATATATAAAGATAGTCATCCATTAAAATATTATATTTTTTTTTGTGTAAAAAAGTTTTTCCGGTGTTGGTATCATATAAATCATTTTCATCACTTTCAATAATATAAGTAAAATCAATGCGTAAAACATCATTCCCGGTTTTCATTTTTTCGCTTGCCTTTTTTAATATTTCCTGTCCTTTTACTTCATATCTGGTAATGTGTCTTTCTTGTTGATTATTTGATAACAGAGGAGATATAATTAAAATTAAAACGATTGATATAAATAGATTTTTAAACATGGCTTTTGATTTTTTTTATTATAAAATTAGAAAAAAGTTTATTTATTAATCTTTACTCAAAATCTGTTCCAAACTTACTTCATCTTTAATTTTAACTTCTCTAGCTTTACTTCCTTCGAATGGTCCGACAATACCTGCTGCTTCAAGTTGGTCAATTATTCTACCTGCTCTGTTATATCCCAGCTTGAGTTTTCTTTGCAACAGAGATGTTGACCCTTGTTGTGTAGCTACGATAATTCTGGCAGCTTCTTCAAAAAGCTCATCTCTTTGACTAGGGTCGCCGGTATCATTATCATGCTCAGTTTCCTCATCCATATATTCAGGAAGATAAAAAGCATCAGGATATGCATTTTGAGAGCCGATATAATCAGTAATTTTTTCTATTTCTGGAGTATCAATAAAAGCACACTGCAGCCTTAGCAGATCACTGCCTGTTGATAACAACATATCACCTCTTCCTATAAGCTGTTCAGCTCCTCCTTCGTCGAGTATGGTTCTTGAGTCTATTTTTGATGTTACCCTAAATGCAATACGTGCAGGGAAATTTGCTTTGATAGTACCTGTAATAATATTTACAGATGGTCTTTGTGTAGCGATTATAAGGTGAATACCAACTGCGCGGGATTTTTGAGCAAGACGCGATATTGGCATCTCAACTTCTTTTCCACCAATCATTATTAAGTCTGCAAATTCATCAATAACAACAACAATATATGGTAAAAACTTGTGTCCTTTATTAGGATTTAATTTTCTGGAAACAAATTTATTATTATATTCTTTCAAACTCTTTAACTTGGCTTCTTTTAGCAAATCATAACGACTTTCCATCTCAACTATGAGTGAATTGAGAGTACGAACTACATCACGCGATTCATGTATGATTGCTTCATCAAGGTCAGGAAGTTTAGCGAGATAATGATTTTCAATTTTTGAAAAAAGTGTTAACTCAACTTTCTTAGGGTCAACAAGAACAAATTTTACCTCAGATGGATGTTTTTTGTATAGTATTGATGTTAAAATACAGTTAAGGCCAACAGATTTTCCTTGACCTGTTGCACCCGCTATCAATAAATGAGGCATTTTAGCAAGGTCTGCTATATATGTCTCATTTGCAATAGTTTTTCCTAATCCTATAGGAAGTTCATAATTAGAGCTTTTAAATCTTTCGCTACCGAGTATTGATTTTATTGAAACAATATCTGGATTGCTATTTGGAACTTCAATTCCTATTGTGCCTTTCCCAGGTATAGGAGCAATTATTCTTATTCCTAATGCAGCTAAACTTAGTGCTATGTCATCCTGTAGATTTCTTATTTTACTTATGCGAATACCCGGTGCAGGAATTATTTCATAAAGTGTAACAGTAGGACCTATTGTAGCTTTTATTTTGCTAATATCTATCGAATAATTATTTAGTGTTTCAATTATTCTGTCTTTATTCTCTTCTAATTCTGACTTATTTACCTGTATAGTGTCACTGCCATAATTTTCAAGCAAATTTACTGAAGGTATTTTGTAATTTGGAAGGTCAAGAGTAGGGTCATAATCCTTCATTTCGCTTAATGAATTACTGTCATCTCGATTATTTTTTCCAAAAGGGTCTTCTATTTCTTGGTAGTTGCTGTTACTAAGCTTTCCGTCACTTATCTCAATTTCAAGTTCTGTATCTTGATTAGTATTTTCATCTACTTGATTATTGGGTTCATTTTCAGGAAAAGTAACATCCATTTTTAAACTTTCACTGTCTGTTTCCGACTCAGCAGAATCTTCTCTTTCTTTTATACTTTTAATTATTTCATCTTCAGATGTAATATCCTCTTTGTCTTCTTTATTATCATTATTTGCTTTATCATCTTCTGTTAAATCTTCGGTTTTATTATCTTCTTGGTTAAAGAATTTTATTTGTATAACTTTTTTAATAAATCCGGGAAGGTTTATATCAAAAGCATATATTAGAAAAGCTACTATTAAGAAAAAAAGTATAAACCCTGTTCCAATTTTTCCAAATATACCATTCAGCCAATAATTTGACTCTAAACCGAAAACACCTCCTAAAATTGCCAAATCATCATTAGCGCCAAAAATAAAGCCGAAAGTAACAGACAACCATATTAAAGAAAATAATGAATATTTTATAGTTCTTGAAAGAGGCAATAAAGACTTTAATAAAAATAATTTTGTACCAACTATAAAAAAGACAAACGCAAATAAATATGAGGATACTCCAAACCACTTATATATAAACAAATGAGAAGTTATTGCCCCTAAACGTCCCATTATATTGTCAGCTTTTATTTCATCATCAAATAGCAGATTAAAGTTAAATACTTTGTTTTCAAATATTGAATATTCTGATTTCCAGGAGAAAAGATATGATGTAAAGGCTAATAAAAGATAAAAAGATAAAAATATAAAAAACAGACCAATAATTTTTTTTATTCTTTGATTTTTAAAGTGAGATTGCATTTTTTTTAAGGAAAAATCTTCCCCTGCAAGATCATTATGATGGTCCTTTTTTTTCTCTTTTTTTTTCTCTTTTTTAAAAGTGTTAGTTTTATATTTATTGCTTTTACTTCGCATTTTAGCTTTTATAGCTTTTTATTATATTAATTTTAATAAGTTTTTATAAATTTAATAAACTAAACATTAAATTTATATTGTTTAAAAGAATAATTACAAATTATTGTATTTATACAATACAAATTATTATCTAACCATTTCTTGAAGTTCTTCGAAAGTAACTTCTTTAGCGTCATCCGGCAGCCTAAAGTTACGATCGCTTATAAAAAGCCTCCATCTGCTGTTAATTTCAGTTGCCTTATATTGGATGTTTAAATTATCTATTCTAATCTCATATTGAAGCATTAACCCGGGAATACCTCTGTAAGGCAGATTAAAATTAAAAGGTTGTCCGGGAATTTCTTCGGTATAATATATTTCAATAATCTCTTCTTCGCCAAATCTGTTTGTAACAACTACTTCAGCTTTTTTACATTTATATCCGAGTATTGTTTTTGTTTCATTAGTAAAATTAATTTCCGGACTTCCCATTTCATTTAGCTCTCTTTCAATGTCTTCAGGTCCTTTATGAATAACATACTCCTCTCTTAGAATCTCCAAAATGCTCGAAGATGTTTCTTCTTTAAAATTTTTTATTTCAATTTGCTTAAGCTCGCCTCCATGCATTTCAATTCTGACCATTTCCTCTTTTGCTGTTACTTCTGCTTTTTCAGGTAATTGTTCTCTTGTAGCAAGGTCAATTTGGCTACCTGCATACGACATTTCATAAGTAATATAGCCACTGAAAAAATCTTGACCGTTAATATCAGATATTGATAAAAACAGCACTAGTATTGCAATTAATGGTTTATAATGTGCCAACATAATAATATATTTTTAATGAATAAAAATTTTTCAATAATTTCCTATTTGATTTAATACTTTTTAATTAATAAAGATACAAATTTAGTTAAAAATATTAATTATAACAATTCAACAAAAATAAAATATATAGCAAAGAACAAGTCTATTCTAATTCTAGTTAAATAATCTTAAAACATCATTAAAGTTAACGTATAATAGCAAAGTAAAAAGCAATATCATGCCAATCATTTGTGAATACTCTAGAAATTTGTCGGCAGGTTTTCTGCCTACTATTATTTCATAAAGCAAAAACATTACGTGACCTCCATCTAAAGCGGGAATAGGCAGCAAGTTCATTATAGCAAGAATAACAGACAGGAATGCTGTGATTGTCCAGAAATGATGCCAATCCCACGTTGGAGAAAAAATTCCTCCAATAGTTATAAATCCTCCTAAGCTTTCACTGGCTTTTACTTCAGGTCTAAAAAGTAGAGCCAAATCTCTAATATAATTTACGGTTGTATTATATGCTTTAGCTGCTCCGGCAGGGATAGCTTCAAAAAAGGAATATCTTACAGTTGCAAATTCCAATATTTCTGTTTCAGGTTTTGCATAAACTCCCAATATTGCATCTTCAGGGATTTTAGTTTTTAATTCAATTATTTCATCATTTCTTGATATTATAATATTTGTTTCTTTGTTTTTATAATTGGCTATTTCTTTTCTAAACTCGTAAAAAGACCACGTCTCTTTATCATTTATACCAATTATATGGTCTCCTTTTTTTATACCAATATTTTCTGCTAGACTATTATTTCTTATATCATCTACAATAAAAGGTGTTCTGATAGCTATAAAATTAGCGCCTCTTGTAGATATTAAGTCTCCAAAAAAGTCATCAGGAACATTTAACTCAACAATATCTCCATTTCTTTTAACAGTGACACTATGAGCACCCCTAGTAAATTTTACTAGGATTTCCCTAAAGTCATCGATTTTTTCATCATTAACTGCAATAATTTTATCTCCGGTTTTCATGCCGATATTTTGAGCTAAGCTATCAGCAACTATTCCATATTTTAAATTTTCCGCAGGCAGGTATTTTTCTCCTGAGATAGATAGCATTCCAATATAAATTACAACAGCAAGAATAAGATTAAAAACTACTCCGGCAACCATAACTATAAGTCTTTGCCAAGCCGGTTTAGATCTAAACTCCCATGGCTCCGGCGGTTTTTTCATCTGCTCTTTATCCATAGATTCATCAATCATTCCTGCTATTTTAACATATCCGCCCAGAGGCAACCATCCCATACCATAAGTCGTTTCACCTTTTTTAAATTTAAATATCGAAAACCATGGATTAAAAAAGAGATAAAATTTTTCAACACGTGTTTTAAACCATTTTGCGGCAAGAAAATGCCCCATTTCATGAACAATAATCAATATAGAGAGACTTAAAAAAAACTGTGCTACTTTAATTAGAATTTCCATTATAAAACTATTTATTTTTTAAACCATTAATAAATTCTTTTGCTATTTCTCTTGCTTTGTTGTCAGATTCAACATAATCTTCCAAATTGGGATTATTTATAACCTCGACTGTATTCATACAATATTCAATAACGTCAGACATTTGCAAAAAGTTTATTTTATCAGATAAAAATGCCGAAACTGCTATTTCGTTTGCTGCATTGAGTATGCAAGGCATATTGGCTCCTGTCTCAAGTGCTTGATAAGCTAAATCCAGGTTTTTGAATGTTGATGTATCGGGTTGCTCAAATGTTAAAGTTGGATAATCCAAAAAGTTGAATCTCGGGAAATCCGATTTAATTCTATCAGGATATCCTAAAGCATATTGAATAGGGAGTTTCATGTCCGGCAATCCCATTTGAGCTTTCATTGAGCCATCTTCAAACTGAACTATTGAGTGGATAATTGATTGAGGATGTATTATCACTTTAATTTGAGAGGATTTAAGCGAGAATAACCATTTTGCCTCAATAACCTCTAATCCTTTGTTCATCATAGATGCAGAATCAATAGTTATTTTATCTCCCATATCCCAGTTTGGATGTTGCAATGCTTCTTTTTTAGTTGTTTTTGAAAGAAACTCCTTGTTTTTACCTCTAAAAGGACCGCCGCTGGCAGTCAAATATATACACTCAATCGGATTATGAAATTCGCCTGATATGCATTGGAAAATTGCAGAATGTTCAGAATCAATGGGATAAATATTAACGCCTTTTTCTCTTGCATTTTTAGTAATTATATCGCCTGCAACAACTAGCGTTTCTTTATTTGCTAATGCTATTTGTTTTCCTGCATTTATAGCATTTAAAGTAGGTTTTAAACCGGAAAATCCAACCATAGCAATTAATACAATATCAATATTATCATATTCAACTATTTGAAGAAGAGATTCTTCACCTGCAAAAACATTAATATTTTCAGGCTCTAAAGAGCGTTTTACTTCATTATAATGTTTTTCATTACTTATTACTACAGCATTAGGTTTAAAACTTAAAGCCTGTTCTATTAACTTTTTGTAATTATTTTGAGCTGAGAGAACTTCAACATTAAAAAGCTCTGAATTATTTTTAACCACTTCGAGTGTTTGGGAGCCTATAGAACCTGTAGAACCTAATATAGCTATATTTCTTTTGTTTTCCAATGCTGTAAATATCTGTTATTAAAACAATCAAACTATTTAAAATGCGATATAATCAACAGGATTAACCGGTCTTCCGTTATGCCATAATTCAAAATGCAGATGAGTTCCGGTTGATAAAAATCCTGTTTCTCCAATTATTGCTATAACTTCGCCGGCTCTGACCGGAGCACCGACATTCTTCAATAAAGCACTATTATGCTTATATATTGAGATTAAATTATTTGAATGTTGAATTCCTATTGTATAACCTGTTTCAAGCGTCCAGTTAGAAAAAATAACAGTTCCATCAAGTGTTGCTTTAATCGCTTCATTTTTATCAGCTACTATATCAACACCGTAATGATTCTTTTTAGGATTAAAGTGATTTGTTATTATCCCTTTAATCGGAGGAAACATAAATGTTAAATCTTTACTCGATGCTTCTGAAATATTGACTTGCGACCATTGACCATATTGAGATTGATTCTCTATTTTAGCCCGTAAAATTGAATCTTCTCTAGAACGTGGAAGCTCTTCGATGTCATCACTTGATTTAATATCAATGCCTCCGGGTCTGCTTTCAACAATTTCTTCTTTTTCAATTAAATCTCTTCCTTCTACTATGCCCCGGATATTTCTAATATATGTATCTTTCATGCTTAACTCCCTTTCTAAAGAGTCTGTTTTTATCATCATTTCGTGTAGAACTTTTCTGGTATTAAAATCAGCATATCCCGGAATATACTCTCTTAAAGGAGTAAAAGCAATCAGGTATGTTGTAGCTATTATTAACAATATACTAAATGTACCAAAAAAAACAAATACATTAAGTCGTGTTAAACGAAAAGATAACTTCTCTTCAAAAGTTTCGTCATTCATTAAGACTAAACGATACTTGTTCTGAAGCTTTTTTAAAAATTTTTCTCTTTTATTGCTTTTTTTATCCATGCGTTATATAAATTATATCTTTTTAAATAATTTGCAAATATCGTAATTTAAGCTGATTATTCAAAGAATTTTGTTTTGTAAAGAATAAGAATAAAACTTTGTAAATATTTTTTGAATTTAGTGTTTTGTTAAAAAAGTTTGTCAATCAAATAAAAAATAAGGTGATTTATTATTGTTAAACAATTTTTAACAAATGTTGTTAATTATATATATATTTGCAAAATTATATTTAGTATAATATTTTGCAATATTTGTCAAAAGTAAATATTTAAAAATCAATTGTTTAATTAAAAACACAAACTAATGAAAAGAGTAATTTTATTATTTGCATGTGTATTAATGGTTTATAATACGGATGCACAACCGGGCACAGAAAAAAATATATTTTTATCCGGAGGCTTAACTTTTAGAAGTAGTTCACCAACACAGATGCAAAGAGATGGTGGAGTAACAACTACTATTGATTTGCCAAGTACTTCAAGTTTTGGAATGCATGCCATTGGAGGATTTTTTGTGATGCCAAACTTAGGCGTTGGAATGGGTTTAGGTTTTGATAGAGATAAAGTAACCGAGAGAAATAGAGGAGGTTGGGATGAAATTAATGAAATAATGTCTGTCTTTACTTTAGCACCCACTTCAAGATTTTATCTTCCTACTACAGATAATTTATCTGTTTTTGGTGAGTTTGGTATAGCTTTAGGTTTTGGAGTAAGAAGAGATGTATTTAAGGATGGTACTGTAACAGTAACTGATGAATTTAGCGTAAGAGAATTTGGTGTTGGAATAACTCCGGGATTTAATTATATGCTTGCTAGCAATATAGGTCTCGAAATGAGGTATGGCTTTTTAGGATATGAATCGCAAACTATAACATTGGATAATGGTGATTTTGAACAGACAGTTCCTGTTGTTGGTTTAGATTTTGATCTTAGAAGACTAATGTTTTCTGTTTCTTTCTTTTTGTAAAAAAAACTATAAATTTTGCAGTCTAATATTTTTTTTTAAACTTTGCACTATCAAAATTAAACGAATTTATAAACTAAATTTTTTGAAAAATGAAGAAAGTAATTTTAACAAGTTTTGTATTATTAGGATTAGCTTTTAGTAATCTTAATGCTCAAGATGAAGAAAATATGTTAATGTCAGCTGGAAACGCCAGCTTAGAAGTTCAGTTTCTAAGTCCTTTTGTTGCTGAAGCACCTTTTCAAATGGACCATTTAAGAGGTAGAATATTTGTTAATGATAATATGGCGGTTAGATTAGGTTTAAATTTAAATATTAATAGCCAGACTGACGAATGGGAATTTGGTGAAGAGATAACTGTAGAAGAAAAATTTAGAGTGATTGATTTTGGATTATTTCCGGGAATTGAGATGCATTTACCGGTTGGTAACAGAGTTAGCCCTTACGTTGGTGCTGAGGTAGGTTTTGCCACAAGGTCAACATTAGCTTTTACAGAAGATAGTGAAGGTGATAGGGTAGAATACAAAAATCATCATTATGGCGCCGGTGAAGGATTTAACAATATTGTCGTTAATCTGGTAAGTGGTGTTGATATGTTTGCATATAAAGGATTGTATCTTGGTGCTGAATTAGGTTTTGGACTTGGAATACAAACTTTTAAGGATAGTGAAGTGATTGAAGATATTGATGGAGAATCAACCACAACAACAGTAGAAGATAACAGAATGAACATTGGTTTTGGAGATAACATTAATGGAGCAATCAGATTAGGTTGGGCATTCTAAAATTAACAATATTAAAATAATGAAAAGGTTGCTATAAATAGATAGCAGCCTTTTTTTATATCTTATAATTATTTTAATTAACACTACCTTAGTCTTCTGGTTTTCAACCTCAATGAATTTAAAATAACTATAATATCAGATAATGCCATTGCTAAAGCTGCTATCATTGGGCTTAAAAATCCTGCTACAGCAAGAGGAATTGCCATTACATTATAGAAAAATGCCCAAAATAAATTCTCTTTTATTGTTCGAAAAGTAGTTTTGCTTAAAGAAAAAGACTTGGATAACAAATTCATATTCCCTTTTAGTAATACTACTTCGGCAGATTTTACCGCTACTTGTGTCGCATCACTCATAGATATTCCCAAAAAAGCTTTTGATAATGCCGGTGCATCATTTATGCCATCTCCAACCATAGCAATTTTATATTTTGAAGATAACTCCTCAATTATTTGAAATTTCTCATCAGGTAATTTTTCTGAATATACCTTTTCAATACCGAGAGTATTTGCTATTTCTTTGCACTTATCTTCTTTGTCTCCGCTAAGAAGAATAGTTTCTATGCCTTTACTTTTGAAATAATCAATAGTTTCTTTTGCACCTTGTTTTATATCATCTTCTATATCCAACCATCCAATTAATTGATTATTCATCAAAATGTAAATGTTATGACTATCATCATCCGTTAAATGAGATGCTACTTTATAAGATCCTGCAACATAAGTATTGTTGTCATTATCAGCTGCTTTTATCCCAACGCCTTTTATTTCTTCAATTTTATCAAATTCAATTAAATCATCACCTCTTAGCTTCTCAACTATAGCTTTTGCTATGGGGTGCGATGAATGTTTTTCAAGGTTATATAAGATATTGGTTACAAATTGTTTGTCCTTTCCAAAATATTCAAAGTTCTTTATATTGAAATTCCCTGTTGTCAGCGTACCTGTTTTATCAAATACAATTTTTTCTATCATAGAGAATTTATCAAAGACACTTCCTTTTCTGAAAAGAATGCCGGTTTTGGCTGTTCTCCCCAGTCCAACGACTACTGCCGTTGGTATAGCAAGTCCTAAAGCACAAGGGCATGCAATTACCAATACAGCAACACCTCTCATTAAAGAATCTTTAAATTCTAATCCGGCAAAAAAATACCATGAAATAATCGTTAATAAAGCTATTACAAAAACAATTGGCACAAAAACAGAAGATATTTTATCAGCAAGATTTTGTAGTTTTGGTTTATCTTTTTGAGCATTTTTAACTAACTCGATAATTTGAGATAATACAGTATCTTTACCTGTGGCAGTAGCCTTAATTCGAATATTGCCCGACAATAATACTGTTCCACCAATTACTTTGTCCCCTTTAGTTTTATCAACAGGTAAACTTTCTCCTGATATCATTGACTCATCAATAGAGCCAAAACCATGATATATTTCACCATCAACAGGAATTGTATCACCGGTGTTAACTAACAAATATTCTCCGTTCTTAATTAATTCAGCATCAACTTCCTCAATTTTTTCTTTTTTAGTATTACTTTCTTCTGTTAATATTCTTTTTGCAGTTGTTTTCTGTTTTCTTGCAAGCTCATCAATAGCTCCTGTGGTTTTTTTCACAGAACGTTGTTCAAGCATATTGCCTAAAAGCACTATAGTAATAATGCTCGCAGATGTTTCATAAAACATGTACTGATGACCCATGCCATATATAGTACCGGTTAAACTGTAAATAAAAGCAGCAGTCGTACCCATAAATATTAAAACATCCATATTGGTATATCCGGAACGTAAACTTTTAAATGCACTGCCTCCAAAATGCCAAACACCAACAGCAAAAACAGGTATTGTTAAAATTAGCTGAAAGATATCGTTATGTAACAAATCAAATGGTAATAGCATTGCTAATAGTAGGGGAGTGGTAAAAACTAAACAAAACCAAAATTTCTTTTCAATAGAAGTTAATAAACTCTTCTTTTCGTCTGAAATGTCATCTTCTATAACTTTATACCCCAATTTTTTAATTTTGCTTATAGCTAAATTCGTTGATGTTTTGTCTTTTGAATGAAACTCAACATATCCTGTAGAAATATCAATATTAACATCTTTAAGACCTATTTTCTTTAGCTCTTTACGAATATTTAATTCACAATTGGCGCAAGTAATGCCTTCGACTTTTATTGATATATTATTTGATTTATTAGTATCCATATATTGATGTCTTTTAATACATTAAACAAATATATTGCATATATAGTTTAAAAAAACAATAAAATACTTAAATAAAAACTAATGAAAACAATTAAAAAATATTAATTTTGCATTGGAATTTGCCCAGGTGGTGGAATTGGTAGACACGCTACCTTGAGGGGGTAGTGACCGTAAGGTCGTGCAAGTTCGACTCTTGTCCTGGGCACTCTTTTTAATAACTATCCTAAGATTATTAATTAATTTAATTCCCATATAATAATTTTTTGGCAGGAATAAGTTATATACTGAATATCTTTTAAACGATAAGTTATAAAAAAACCGCTACATTTTCACAAATATAGCGGTTTAACCCAATTAACCTTAACTAACCGAAGTCGGTTATAAGATATTACAAATATAGCAAAAATTTTTTAATTAAAAAAAAGAATAATATTTTTTTAATAGTTATGTTTAAATTGAGAGTTTTTGTAAATTTTTCAACATTTATTTATACCAAAGGTGGGTGATAATAATAACGGTTTGGTAGGCAGACATTTGAATAATTACAGTAAACGATTTATAATGTTAATAAGATGTTGTTTTAACAAATAAAATTATGTGCTATTTGTTATATTTTTACATTGTTTTTTTAATATTTTGTGATTTATGGAAGATACTACAATTAAATACTCAGAAGACAGTATTCAAACGCTTGACTGGAAAGAGCATATACGCTTAAGACCCGGAATGTATGTTGGTAAGCTCGGAGATGGCTCGTCTCCTGATGATGGTATATATGTACTTTTAAAAGAGGTGATTGATAACTCAATAGATGAGTTTATAATGGGTTTTGGAAAAACCATTGAAGTCACTATTAATGAAAAAACAGTAACTATTAGAGATTACGGCAGAGGAATCCCTTTAGGCAGTGTTATTGACTGCGTTTCTAAAATAAACACAGGCGCTAAATATGATGGTAAAGTGTTTACTAAAACCGTTGGACTTAATGGTGTTGGTACTAAAGCCGTTAATGCTTTATCTGCAAAATTTTCAGTTAAATCTATACGTGAAGGAGAAATTAAAAAGGCATTCTTTGAATACGGCAATTTAACTGATGAATCTCGAGAAAAAGAACCGGATCAAAGAAAGGGAACAGTAGTAACTTTTATGCCGGATGAGAATATTTTTGGAGATTATAGGTTTATTGATGATTTTGTTGAACGTGTTTTATGGAATTATGTATTCCTCAATAAAGGTTTAACAATCATTTATAATGGTAAAAAATTTCATTCCGAAAATGGAATTAAAGATTTGTTAAACAGAAATATTGATTCTCCAATTATTTATCCGATAGTTAAAATTGAAGAAGATGATCTTGAGGTTGCTTTTACTCATAGTGCAACGCAGTATAGCGAGCAGTTTTTTTCATTTGTAAATGGACAGCATACCGTTCAGGGA
Organism: Bacteroidales bacterium; assembly: GCA_003559475.1. GTDB lineage: Bacteria > Bacteroidota > Bacteroidia > Bacteroidales > UBA7960 > PUKZ01. The sequence goes on along the minus strand of PWLF01000041.1, from coordinate 3,912 downwards.
GGTACTCATCAAGCAGCTTTTAGAGAAGCATTCGTTAAAGCTATATGAGAGTTTTATAAAAAAGATTTTGATGCTAGTGATGTAAAAACTTCTCTAATTGTGGCGTTAAGTATAAAACTGAAAGAACCCATATTTGAATCACAAACTAAAACAAAGCTTGGGTCCGTTTATGTTGACCCTGACACTAAAAAAACAACCATAAAGAATTATATTGGAGAAATTGTTAAGAATAAGATTGATAATTATTTGCATATAAATCCTGATATTGCGGAAGAGTTATTAAAAAAAATATTACAATCCGAGAAAGAAAGAAAGGATATTGCTAATATTAAAAAAATAGCTAAAGAAAGGGTTAAAAAAGCAAATATTCATAATAAAAAACTTCGTGATAGTAAAATACACTATAATGATAACAACCCTCAAAGACTAGAAACAACACTTTTTATAACTGAGGGAGATTCTGCAAGCGGATCAATTACTAAAGCTAGGAATGTTGGAACTCAGGCAGTATTTAGCCTTAAAGGTAAACCTTTGAATTGTTATGGTTTAACCAAAAAAATTGTTTATGAAAATGAAGAATTTAATTTGTTGCAAGCTGCACTGAATATTGAGGATGGCTTGGAAAACCTTCGATATAATAATATTGTGATTGCTACTGATGCCGATGTTGATGGAATGCACATAAGGTTATTGCTAATTACCTTTTTTCTACAGTTTTTCCCGGAATTAGTTCGTAATGGACACCTCTATATTTTACAAACGCCTTTATTTAGAGTTAGAAACAAAAAAGAAACAATATATTGTTACAATGACCAAGAAAAACATAGTGCTCTTAAAAAATTAGGAGAAAAAGCAGAAGTTACTAGATTTAAAGGTCTTGGAGAAATTACTCCTGATGAGTTTGGAAATTTTATTGGAAAAAATATTCGCCTTGACCCTGTTATTCTTAAAAAAGATAATAGTATTAATGAAATGCTTAGCTTCTATATGGGTAAAAATACACCTAATAGACAAGATTTTATAATAGAAAATCTAAAATTCGATCCGGAAATGATATAAAAATTTCTTAGCTTTTACTGAATAATTTTAAATTTATCCCAATCATCACAAACTCTAAAAGTATTTCTAAAATCAAACAAATCTTTCCTTGATAGTTTTGTTGTTTCAATTATATTTTCAGATGGTTCAATATCAGAAATATGGTTGCCTTTTTGATCAATAAAAGCAGAATCTCCACTGTATTTAAGGTCATAACCGTCTGTTCCAACTCTATTAACCCCTGCAACATAACATACATTCTCTATAGCTCTGGCCATTAACAAAGTTTTCCATGGATGACTTCTGGCTTCAGGCCAACTTGCCACAACAATCATTAGATCATAGTCAAAACCTTTTTCCTCGCTATAATTATTTTTGCACCACACAGGGAAACGCAAGTCGTAGCAAATAACAGGAAAAATTCTCCATCCTTTAAATTCAATAATAATTTTATTTTTACCTGCGGTTAACCTTTTATGTTCTCCGGCAAAACTAAATAAATGATTCTTATCATAATAATAAAACTTACCATCAGGTTGCATCCAAATAAAACGATTTAAATAATCAGTTCCATCTTTTATAAATAAACTTCCTGAGATAATACAATCTTTTTCTGAAGCTTTTTTCTTCATCCATTCAAAAGATTTACCGTACATTTCTTCTGCTTGTTTGACAGAATCAGTAATAAAACCGGTATTAAACATTTCAGGAAGAATGATAATGTCAGTAGTATTTGACTTTATAGAGTCAATTTTATTATCAAACATTTTTATATTTGACTCGGGGTTAGCCCAGTGTAAATCTGACTGTATAATAGTTACATTTAAATCTTGCATAATATTTCAGCTGCTTTTTCAAGAGTTTCATCTGATTTTGCAAAACAAAATCGCAAAATTTTATTATTAATTGGTTTGTTGTAAAATGATGAAATAGGAACAGAGCCAATACCATGTTCTTTAATAAGCTTTTCAGCAAAAGGCATTTCATCTTCTTCACTTATTTTGCTATAATCCAATGATTGAAAATATGTTCCCAAAGAAGGTGTTTTTTTAAATCGCGAACCTTCTACTAACTTTAAAAAGTAATCACGCTTTTTTTGATAAAACTCACCTAAATTCTCGTAATTTGACTTGTCCTTTATATAATCAGCTAAAGCATACTGGATAGGAGAATTGACGCAAAATACAATAAATTGATGAACTTTGCGAAATTCTTTCATTAAGTTAGATGGAGCAACACAATAGCCAATTTTCCATCCTGTATTATGAAAAGTTTTTCCAAATGAGCTTAAAACTAAACTTCTTTCAGCTAATGCCGGATAGCGACACACACTTTGATGATTATGGTTATCAAAAATAATATGTTCATAAACTTCATCACTTAATATTATTATACCCGTATTTTTTGTTATCCTTTCCAACTCTTTCATATCATCTTCTTTAAGAATTGTTCCGGTTGGATTGTGAGGTGTGTTTATAATTATCATTTTTGTACGCCTGTTCAACAATTTCCTAACTTCATTCCAGTCTACCTTGTAATCAGGCATTTTTAGATGAACGCAAATTGGTGTTCCGCCATTAAGCTTTATAGTAGGAACATAACTATCGTAAGCAGGTTCAAAAACTATAACTTCATCATCTTCCTTCACAAATGCACTAATAGCTGTATAAATACCTTGTTTGGCACCCGCGGTAACAGTTATTTCTGTATCAGGATTATAAACGGCATTATACAGATATTCGGTTTTTTCAGAAATAGCTTCCCTAAGACTCATTAAACCCGGCATTGGAGCATATTGATTAAAGCCTTTCTTCATATAATTATGAACAAGTTCAATTAGTTTTGGACATGATTTGAAATCAGGAAAACCCTGCGAAAGATTAATTGCGCTATACTTATTTGCCATTGCAGACATAACTGCAAAAATTGATAACCCTGTATTGGGTAACTTAGAATTTATCGCTTCAGGATATAGATTCATAGATTTTATATATTTATAAATAGGTTTTTTTATTAATAAAATGCGTTTTATAAAGAATTATAATTACTGCAAAAATATAATTTAAAATTAAATTTTTAAGAATTTTAAATTTTATTCTATAATATTTTTTATTCTTACAATAATAATTTATATGTTTGCAAAAATTGATTTTTATTATTTTTGTTTTTTAAAAATAAATCAAAACTTTAAACATCTAGTATAATAATGAAAACGGTTGATAATTACGATTTTCATGATAAAAAGGCTTTAGTTAGAGTAGATTTCAATGTTTCGTGGGATGATAATTTTAAAATTATTGATGATTCCAGAATTTCGGCAGCTATACCGACTATCTTAAAAATTATTGGAGATGGTGGGTCTGTTATATTAATGTCTCATAAAGGGCGACCTAAAAAAGGACCGGAATGTAAGTATTCTCTTAGACATATAGTTGATCATCTTAGTCAATTATTAAAAACAGAAGTTAAATTTGCTGATGATTGTATTGGTAAATCAGCCAAACTAATGGCCAAAAAGTTAAAACCAGGAGATGTATTATTATTAGAAAATCTAAGATTTTATAAAGAAGAAACAGATGGCAATAGAGGATTTGCCAAGAAATTGGCTTCCTTAGGTGATGTTTTTGTTAATGATGCTTTTGGTGTTGCTCACAGAGCGCATGCTTCAAATTCTGTAATCGCTGAGTTTTTTAAAGATAAAATGTTTGGATACCTCATTGAGCATGAAATTGAAAGTATTGATAAAATAGTTAGAGATATTAAAAGACCTTTTGTAGGAATAATCGGAGGTGCTAAAGTTTCAACAAAAATTGGTATTTTAAATAGCTTGATTGATAGAGTTGATGATTTAATAATAGGAGGGGGGATGATGTT
>PWLF01000139.1 GCA_003559475.1 Bacteroidales bacterium | reverse complement strand
TAAGTTTGGGAAAAGGCATAATTTCTTTCATCTCCATACGTCTCTCCGTAAAATGACCTTTGAGCTGTTTCCCAGCTGGCTTGATATGATTTTCCCTGCTCTTCAATGATATATGGAAGAAAATTTCGTGTCCTGTTGCCAAACTCATCATACACAAAAGGCTGTATAATATTCTTTTTATCAGGCGATTGCTTAACTTGAATAGCCTGTATTTCTCTGCCTATGCCATCAAAATACTTTATCAAAGTGCCCCGGTATTCCTCAGGAATACTTTCAATATCAGTTGCTGCAACCCGTGGCGCATGTGATATAATATAATTTCTGTCTTCAGAAGGTGAACTTGCAAGGATAGGCTTATTGCTTATAAAAACAATAAAAAGACTGCAAAAAATTACTACTTTAGTCATCTTATTTAAGGTTAATAGGGTTAATATTTTCGCAACAAAAATAAATAAGTTTTTTAAAAAAATGGAGTTTTTTTAACTTTTTTCTTGAAAAAAAATATCACAATCCCATTTTTGGTATTTTTGTGAATAATAATTATTTAAATTTAAAAACATAAATTTATTCAAATGCATATATTTTATGACCCGGATTTTAATCAGGATAATCCATTTTTAAACAGAGAAGAATCGCATCATTGCGTGAAAGTATTAAGGATGAAAAAAGGTGATTTTTTATATGTTTCTAATGGGAAAGGGGTGTTATTTGAAGCAGAATTAATAAATCCTGATCAAAAAAAATGCATATTGAAAGTTTTAAAAATCAATAAAGATCATGGCAAAAGAGCGTTTTCTCTTCATATAGCAATAGCTCCTACCAAAAATATCAATCGTTTTGAATGGTTTTTGGAAAAATCCACAGAATGTGGTATTGATACTATCACTCCTCTTCTATGTGAGAAATCCGAAAGAAGGGTAATAAAAACAGAGCGACTTGAAAAACAGATGATTGCAGCAATGAAGCAGTCATGCAGGGCTTACTTACCGGTTTTAAATCCATTAATAAGTTTTTCGGATTTTTTGATCAAGCATAAGAATAATAAAGGTTTTATTGCTCACTGTTATGAAGGCAAAAAGACACCTCTATATGATATTTGCAAAAAGTATGATGATATTTTAATAATGATAGGACCGGAAGGAGATTTTACTAAAAAAGAAATAGATTTGGCTGAATCATACGGTTTTCGGGCAATATCAATGGGTGATAATCGTTTAAGAACTGAAACAGCAGGAGTTGTTGCATGCATACAAGCAAATACCGTAAAAGGATTGTTGTAATTAAATTTATCTTTTAATATTTATGTCTTTTTTTGTAAAAAAAATAAAAATATTGCTGATTATTTTGATAGGGTTTTTTAATATTTTGTCCGGTCAAAACTATCAGATTGCTTTGCTTAAGTATGGTGGAGGTGGCGACTGGTATAGTAATCCGACCGCACTGCCTAATTTAGTTGAATTTGCAAATAATAATATACAAACAAATATAAGTAAAGATATTCCGACGGTTGAAGTTGGAAGTCAAAGGATATTTAATTTCCCTTTCCTATACATGACCGGTCACGGCAATGTTCATTTTTCGCCGGCTGAGGCAGAAAATCTTCGTAATTATTTAAAAGGTGGCGGATTTTTACATGTTGATGATAATTACGGTCTGGATCAGTTCTTCAGACGTGAGATAAAGAAAGTATTCCCTGACCATGAACTTGTTGAATTGCCTTATTCCCATCCTGTTTATCATCAAACATTCTCTTTCCCTGATGGGCTGCCCAAAATCCATGAGAATGATGGTAAGCCGCCTCAGGGATTTGGAATTATTTATGAAGGGAGGTTAGTACTTTTTTACAGTTACGAATCAGACCTTGGCAATGGTTGGGAAGATCAAGAAGTGCATGGCAATCCGGAGGAGATACGTTTGAAAGCGCTAAGAATGGGAGCCAACCTGTTAGAGTATGTTTTTAATCGCAAAAGCGATATTTAAAAATTATTACGATTTTATTTTTTTAAATCCATTGTTTTTTAGAACTTAGCACTCGCTAAATCTCAATTTTTTTTATTGAAAAACATCTACACTGATGAGTAAAAAGGCATCACGGGTTGATAAATTTCATGTTTGGCGTAACAAAAATATATCTGACAGGAATTTTATATTGGTTTTATGCGTCATAATCGGAATTCTGGCTGCAATAGCTGCAGTAATTTTGAAAACTGCGGTTCATTATTTTGAGAGTTGGATAAGAGGTTTATCAGGTTCTTATAACGAAAACTGGCTCTTTTTTATATTTCCTTTGATAGGCATTATTATAACAGTTTTATATGTAAGAAGAATTGTTAAAGATGATATAAGTCATGGTGTTTCACGCATTTTGTATTCGATTTCCCGCAACAAGGCGGTAATGAAGTTGCATAATACTTATTCATCGGTTGTTTCTTGTGCTTTTACAAGTGGTTTTGGCGGGTCTGTGGGGATGGAGGCGCCAATTGTCTCTACCGGAGCGGCAATAGGCTCTAATGTTGCACAGAACGCGCGTTTTGGGTTCAAGCGTACGGTAATGTTAGTTGGTTGTGGCTCGGCAGCAGCTATCGCAGCTATTTTTAAAGCTCCCATTGCAGGTCTAATATTTGCACTTGAAGTTCTTCGGCTTGACTTGACCTTAAACTCAATCATTCCTCTGCTTATTGCCACCGTCACAGGAACAATATTTTCAGCTTTTTTTCTTGGCGAACAAATTGAGTTTTATTTTACACTGTCCGACCCTTTAAATTATAGTAACATTCCTTTTTATATTATTCTTGGTATAGTTACCGGGATGGTCTCTTTATATTTTACATGGATTAATGAAAGGATAGAAAACCGATTTAAAAACATTACAAAAACTTATAAAAGGGTATTAATAGGAGGTGTTTTGGTCGGATTGTTGGTTTTTCTTTTTCCTCCACTTTACGGTGAGGGTTATACAGCTATGAGGTCTTTATTATCGGGAAATGCTTATGAGTTATTGGAAGAGAGTATTTTTAGTCACTTTTTTGATCATACGGGATTAATTTTTCTTGGTTTTTTAGTTTGCGTAGTAATGCTAAAAGCTGTAGCTACATCGTTAACTCTCGGAGCCGGTGGCGTAGGAGGAGTTTTTGCCCCTAGTTTGTTTATAGGAAGTATAACGGGTTTTATATTTGCCAGATTTGTTAATTATTGGAATATTCTTACTATTTCCGAAAGGAATTTTGCGCTTGTCGGCATGGCAGGACTGATTGCCGGAGTCATACATGCCCCATTGACAGCTATCTTCCTTATAGCTGAAATTACCGGAGGATATGAATTATTTATTGCTCTTATAATTACTGCTTCTATCTCATATCTCACGGTTGTATATTTTCAGCCTCATTCTCTTTACACCAAAAGACTTGCGAAAAAAGGAGAGTTGATAACACATCATAAAGATAAAGCGGTACTTACATTATTAAAAGTTGAGAATGTTATTGAAACAGATCTTAAAACTATTAATCCCGATAAAACCCTTGGTGATTTAGTAAAAGTAGTAGCAAAATCACATAGAAATATTTTCCCGGTTGTAGATGAGAAGATTAACTTTTTGGGGTTGGTTGCTTTAGATGATATCAGAGAAATAATGTTTGATAAGTCAAAATATGATAAGCTTAAAGTAAGGAATCTAATGATACAACCCCTAGCAAAGGTTAATAAAGATGATAAAATGGATGTTGTAATGAAAAAGTTTAGAGATACGGGGTTATGGAATCTGCCGGTAGTTGAAAATGGGAAGTATATTGGGTTTGTATCTCGTGCTAATGTGTTTAATATTTACAGAAAAATGCTTATAGAATTTTCTGAAGATTAATATTTACGCATTATTGTTCTTCTAAATAATTTTTGATTCCTTCCATTAACCATTTTGGTGTTGATGTTGCACCTGTAATGCCAACAGAGTCATTTTTATCAAACCATGAGATGTCAATTTTTTCGAAACTACTAACAAAAAATGTTTCAGGTTTAACCTTTTTACAAAAATTAAAAAGAATCTTTCCATTACTTGATTTTTCTCCTGCAACAAAAATTATCTTATTATATTTTTTTGAAAAGTTTTGTAGTTGTGTTTTTCTGTTGGACACTCTACGGCATATTGAATCTTCAACTTTAATATTTATTCCATTATTTTTAAAAAATTCAACAAGTTTATAAAATCCATCCAATGGTTGAGTAGTTTGGCTATAAAGAGTTGCTTTGGCGGGTATTTTTTTCAAATCAATATCATCAATATCTTCTATAATTATTGCATTATTATTTATTTGGCCATTAAGAGCAACCACTTCAGGATGATTTTTTTTACCATAAATAATAATTGCTTCATTATTATCATAATAAGACTTTTTAATTCTTTTTTGAAGATTTTTTATAATCGGGCATGAGGCATCCACAATCTGCACATTATTATTTTGAGCAATTTTGTATGATTCCGGGGGTTCTCCATGGGCGCGAAACAAAACTGTTTTATTTTTTAACCTTTTTAAAGTTTCTTTATCAATAAATTTTATTCCTTTTTTATTTAATCGGCTAATTTCTTCATCATTATGTACTATATCTCCAAGACAATATAACTCCACACCTTTTTCCAGTTCTTTTTCCGCTTTATTTATTGCTTCAATAACTCCGAAACAAAAGCCTGAACTATCATCAATATCTACAGTTAAATTCAATGACATAGAAAAATTATTTTTACTTTTAGTTGTTCCGGTGAAACTTTTTTAATTTTTTTTCAAAAGACACATATAATAAACGTATTCCGGATAAATTCCTAATCTTGCTTTTTAAACTCAAATAATTATTTTTTTACTAAATAAAACATTGCGTGATAATCATCTTTATTTAAAAAGTTAATCCAACCTGATATTAAAAATTTGGCAGAGCTGTTATTTAATAATAATTGCGTGTTTTCAAAAAGCTCTTTTTGAGAATAGTTTTCACTTACGTAAAGTATATTTTGCCCTTTAAAACCATATTTTATACATATTTCACCCATAAGGATATTAGGCAAAGTATATACAAATATAGCGGGGCTTGGTTGATCTTTTATTGTTTCTTGATATTTCAGGTCAGTTGCTATCGTTGAGTTAGAATTCCCCATAAGTAAAGCAACTTCATTCTTGTTAATATTCTCTACATCAAAATCTTTCAGCAAAATTTCGGCACAAATGACTCCTAATTTTGAAAGGTCATCCATTTTAAAAAACTTAATATAAGGAGCAAGATATTCCTTATATAATTCTTTTGAAATTACCGGAAAATCGCTTTCTGATTGATATAAAGTTTTTTCATTGACAATAACTTTGCCATTCTTTATTTCAACAGTATTTATTATGTTAATATCAGTCATTTTTTTCTAATAACATTGCTACGTTACATCCTCCGAATCCGGATGCAACTTTCAAAACATTATTTATATCTTTTTTATAATTTTTATCAATGATATTTATTTTTTCTTTAACGCCGAAGTTTTTATAGCCATACGTTTTTATTAGGGTATTATTTTTCATTGACCAAATGGAAAAAATAATTTCTACTACGCCTGCAGCTCCGAGAGTATGTCCGACATATCCTTTAAAACTGTTAACCGGAACAGTATTCAGTCCGGCTCTGTGAAAAGCGACTGATTCCATATCATCATTAAATGGTGTAGCTGTTCCATGAGCTGAAATAAAATCAACAGAATCATTTTTATCCAAAATATGATTTATTGCCTGAAACAGGCCTTCGCCTGTGCGTGACGGACCACTGATATGATTTGCATCATTAGCTGTTGCTCCTTTTGATATACTTACTTCTCCTTTATTTGTTAAGCTTAAAACTACTGTTGCTGCGGCTTCTCCTATTGTTAACCCATCTCTGTCTCTATCAAATGGCTTACATATTTCAGGGCTAAGCGATTTAAAAGATTCAAAACCACTAACAACAAATTTTGAAAGAATATCTGCTCCGACAACAACAGCGTGTTTATAATTGCCTGATAAGATATGCCAGTTTGCATATAATATTGCAGCAACTCCCGACATACAGGCATTTGAAATAACCTTAGGAGTATTTGCTG
>PWLF01000017.1 GCA_003559475.1 Bacteroidales bacterium | reverse complement strand
TTTACTATTCTTAATCAAACTCAAAGTGTGTTGAAATTGATTCATGGCTGTGTACTCTTCTTATTATATCTGCAAATAATTGTGAAGCTGAGAGTACGGTAATTTTATCACATTCTTCTTTAAGAGGTATGGTATCTGTAACAATCACTTCATCAAATACGCTGTTTCTGATATTTTCATAAGCTTTTCCTGAGAATACGGGGTGAGTTACCATAGCCCTGACGCTGTTTGCTCCTTTATCCATTATCATTTTAGCAGCTTTTGTCATAGAGCCTGCCGTATCAATAATATCATCAACAAGTATAACATCTTTGTCTTTAACATCTCCTATAACTACCATTTTGCCAATTTCGTTAGGCTTTGACCTTTGTTTATAGCAAATAACCAGTTGGCAATTAAGAAATTTTGCATAGGCTGCAGCCCTTCTGGTTCCTCCGGTATCAGGAGAACCAATAACAAGGTTTGGCAATCCTAAATTTTTAATATGCGGAACAAAAATTGCCGAAGCATATAGATGATCTACAGGAACATCAAAAAATCCTTGTATCTGATCGGCATGCAAGTCCATGGTTATAAGTCTGTCAACTCCTGCAGCTGATAAAAGATTTGCTATTAACTTAGCCCCTATAGAAACGCGAGGCTTATCTTTTCTATCCTGACGCGCAAAACCAAAATATGGTATAACTGCAACAACCTGCTTGGCTGAAGCACGCTTTGCTGCATCTATCAATAATAACAACTCCATAAGATTATCTGAAGGAGGGAATGTGCTTTGAATAATAAATACATCATTTCCCCTTAAAGTCTCTTCAAATGAAGGTTGTATTTCACCATCACTAAATTTAGAAAATATAACATTTCCTAAAGGCTTTCCATATTTGTCCGCTATTTTTTTTGCCAAATAATTTGAAGCGGAACCCGAAAAAAGACTTACTACTGTACTCATATCATTTTTTAGTATTACCGGTTATTAAATTCCTCAAAATTATAGTACGACAAATTTAGAAATAATAATCAATTTTAGAAATTTTTATTATTTTATTTTTTAACAATTTACTTAAAAGGCGAGTCCGGCTCTTTTGCTATGCTTTTATATTAAATCTTATCGGATAGTGTTGGGAAAAATTTATTAAGCAAAACTAATAATTTCCTTTTTTAGTAAGAGTAAGTCTTTTTTCAAATCAATAAATTTTTGAGTTTATGAAAATCTTATTCAAAAACTTATAAATTCAGTTTATGCTAAACTAATAAACAGTAACTTCACTACTTTCATCTTGCTCTTTTCCAAACCAAACAGTGACAAATTCTTTATATATTCCAACACCAATGGCGTTCCATTCAATTTTATCAAAAGGAGCTTCGTTAAGAATTGTCTTGCTATGACCCGGACTTTGCTTCCATGCATCAACGGATTTTTCAGCAAGAGAAATATTATCAGTTACAGGTGAATAAAAGAATACTATCTCATAGCCGTAGCCTTTATAATCTGTTATCTCTTTTGGTTTTAACCACATACATTCGGCATTTTTATGGTCAGAGGTATAACAACAACCTTCCCAATCGCCTTCATCTGACCAGCTATGCATATCACAACCCCTTTTTTTATGCGGTGAGTTGTAATAAAGATCTTTTGCATGTGTTTTTGCTACTTTACTTAGATTTAAACTTAATGGGATTTTTTTTAAATCATTTTCAGAACGATAATTGTTTATAGTTCTATAAAGCTTAAACTCCTCTTCTTTTAATTCCAAATTTCCTTCTGATGCTGCTATAACAATAACTTCTTGTGCGTTGCTTGTTTTCATTGTTATAATTAAAACAATAAATAATAATAGTTTCATTTGATTAATTTTAGGTTAATAATTATGTTTTGCAATATTTTAATTTAGACCCTAATGGTTTTCAATACCCTTAGGACCTATGATTTTTTATTTCATTTTCTTTTGATATTCTTTGTTTAACGAAGACTTAATTTTTAAAATTTAGGTTAACTTCATATAAAACTACAGTTAAAGATTAATATACTATTTAATTCCTGTCAACACAATTCAAGTCTTCAAAAGCAATTTTTAATCTCTCTCTCATGGATTCTTCAGCTTTACGCATCCAAACTCGTGGGTCATAATATTTTTTGTTTGGCTTATCATCACCATCAGGATTTCCTATTTGTCCTTGCAAATATCCTTTGTTCTTTTCATAATAATCTTTAACGCCTTTCCAAAAAGCCCACTGAGTATCCGTATCAATATTCATTTTAATCACACCGTAGGATATAGCTTCTCTTATGTCTTCTTGTGAAGATCCACTTCCACCATGAAATACAAAGTTAACAGGATTTGGTTTTGTTTTAAAATTTTCTTCAATATGTTTCTGGGAGTTTTTTAATATAACGGGTTGCAGTTTAACATTTCCCGGTTTATATACTCCGTGAACATTTCCGAAAGATGCAGCAATTGTGAATTTGTCACTTACACTGTTTAAAGTTTCATACATTAAAGCTACTTCTTCAGGTTGTGTATATAGTTTTGAGCTATCAATCCCCGTATGGTCAACGCCATCCTCTTCGCCACCGGTAATTCCTAATTCTACCTCTAATGTCATTCCTATCTTGCTCATTCTTTCAAGAAAGTGCTTGCATGTTTCAACATTGTCCTCCAAGGGTTCTTCCGAAAGGTCCAACATATGTGAACTATAAAGTGGTTTCCCGTGTTTTTTGTAATATTTTTCGCTATAATCTATTAATCCTTCAACCCAGGGTATTAATTTTCTTGCTGCATGGTCAGTATGCATAATAACTCTTACACCATAAGCTTTTGCCATTAAATCAACATGTTGTGCTCCTGATATAGCTCCGGCTATGGCAGCAGACTCGTTTTCGTTAGATAATGATTTGCCTGCAAAAAAACGTGCTCCGCCATTTGAAAACTGAATAATTACGGGTGAATTCAAATCCCTTGCAGTTTCAAGAACGGCATTAGCTGTGTTTGTGCTTGTTATATTTACTGCAGGAATAGCAAAGTTATGCTCGTTCGCCAGATTAAAAATTTCTTTTACTTGGTCCCCCGTTACTATACCGGGCTCAATGTGAGATATTAAGTTTTTTGACATGGCTTTATGTTTTTAAAATTCAACAAATTATTTATTTTTTAAGCTACAATAAAATAATTACTGTTCTCTTATTGCAAAAGTAATATAAATAAATTTGAAAAAAAAAGAATTTGAACTTAGGGATTATATATTAGCTTTTGAAATTATTTGTTGCCAAATAAATCAGTTTTAAGAATTTTTGAACGCAATTCAACTCGATAATAATCAGATTATTTAATAAAATTATACGGATTTTAAAAATTATCTGTCTTTTATGCACCTTATAGACAATCCACTATTGTATCCATAGCTGCCTCTTTGTATTGTGGTGTAGTCATAATGTAAATCGCGGTGTCTCATATTGACTGTAATTACTGTTGATGTCCACCAGTATCCTTTTTCTTCTATGTGGCGAAATTGCAACCCCACAACTAAATGTCGAAATCCTCCCGGTAAAGCATTAAATCCGGATAATCCAAAGTCATCATGTGAGTTTAACTCGCCATCTTCCCATAAAGCCACATTTCCTGCCAATTTACTTCCTTCGCTTGTGCCACGATAGCCGGTGTCATCGGCATCTTCTTGGCTCATACCTAATTCCATTTCCAATATTTTCCAGTCATCATCAGTAGGCACACTCCATCCATCAGGACAAATTTTTTCGGTTTCTACAACATACCAATTGTAAAGTCCACCATAAATATCTTTGTTTGAAATATCATTATCAAACCAGCAATAGGCATCTGACTCCAGGTCTCTCCAGGTTTGCTCATCTTCAACTAATGGTATAGGCGTATCATCGTTATAGATCGTAGTTTTTAAATTTTCAGCAAACCAGCATTGATCACCAATTCCGATAATATCATAAGTATGACCGTCCATTATTGGGGGAGCTACATCTGTGCAACCTAATGGCTCAGGAGCTTCAAAACACCATATTTCATGCCATTCTGTGTCAATATAGGTCTCAACACATTTAGTGTCATCGTTAAAGATAAGTAAAGATTCTCCGGGACCGTCAATATTATTTCTATTTGACTCATCCATTCTTGGTAGTAAAAACCCCTTTTCAGATGAAATTAAATCTAAAATTGCTGATTCATGAGGCTCTTGTCCATCTTTATCGCTTATAACAACTCTGTTTTGTGCTTCGGTCGCTATAATTGCATTAAAAAAAATAAATAATCCTAAAAATAATCCTTTTGTTTGCATAATAGTTAGTTTTTTAATTAAACCTAAATATAAAATATTGAGGTTTGTTTAGTTTTTAAATTTTTTAATAAAAAATTATTTTTGCTAAGATAGCAAAATAAAAAATAATAGCTGAGTAATCTTGCTTTAAAATTTTATCTTTATGCTGAATTTATATGTCTTTATTATTGTAGTATCCGGCAGATTATACAAATAGACTCCGGAATTTTTTGAAGTTATAAACTGCCTGTATTCGGATATTTTTATTTAAAATATTATTGATAATATTCAAAAAATATATAACCTTTGCATTATAATTAATAATTAGTCTTTTTTATGAAAAGGATACATTTGCCACTAAAACTCAAGTTATTTTTACCTGTCAGTTTGATAATAATTGTCGTGGTTACAGTACTAACAATATACTTTGTATATAAATCAATAAGTGTTTTTAATTCTCAAATTGAAGATAACTTAGAATCTAGTGTTACGACAATATCAAAGATGTTTGAGCGAGAGCACGCTTTAAAACTGGAAAATGTTAAAAAGAATCTAAATATTACAAAAGTTGCTCTATCAAACAGTGATCTTATAATTACTTCAGAAGAGTTTAAAGAAGAGTTTATTAATCAAAACACATTAGAGAAAAAGGAGACTGTTATTAATAAATGGTATCTTGATAATGTTGATTTATATGGTAATGCAAATTTTGTTGATAGTTTAACCAATTTACTTGGCGGAACAGTAACTATTTTTCAAAAAACAGATGTCGGTTTTGTTAGAATATCAACAAATGTATTATTTGATAAAGAGAATCGTGCAATTGGAACTTATATTCCCTTTGATTCGCCTGTCAGTAAAACAGTTTTAGAAAATGAACCCTACTATGGTCGGGCTTTTGTTGTTAATGAATGGTATATGACTGCATATCATCCAATTATTGATGATAATGAAGTTGTTGGAATGTTTTATGTCGGAAATAAAGAAAAAGACCTTGATGAGATTAAAAATATACTTTACGAAATAGAAATCGGAAAGAGCGGATACCCCTTTGTTTTTGATAAAAAGGGAAATTTGATAGTTCACCAACATAGAGAAGGAGAGTTTTGGGGAGACAGTATTTTGTTTCAAAAAGTTAGTAGTAAGAAAAACGGTTTGGTTGAATATTACTATGATAGTAAGAAAAAAATTGCAGCTTTTCAATATTTTGATAAATTCGAGTTTTATGTAGCAGCTTCGGTATTTATTGATGACGAAACTAAAAAGCTTAGGCGAGATACTATAATTGGAGCAGCCTTGACCGGCATTACATCAATACTATTATTATTGGGTTTTATTTACTACTTTACAACAGATAAAATTCATAAATTTTTTACTGAATTACAAAAATCAAAACTAAAACTTGATACTATAAGTAAAGAACTGGAAGATTCAGAAGAACGATACAGAAAACTATTTGACAGTACAGGTGATGATATATTTGTTACGGATATAAATGAAAATATTATTGAACTTAATAATGCAGCATGTGAAACTTTAGGATATAAAAGAAAAGAGCTACTTAATAAAAAGATAACAGATATAAAGACTGATAAGTTTAAAGAAAATGTTTCAAAGAACCGTGAAATAATATTCGAAAAAGGTAGTCACTCTTTTGAGTCAGAACATGTAACAAAATCAGGGGCAATTATTCAGGTTGAATTTAGAAGTCGGCTGGTTAGTTATGGTAATGAACGTTTTATTTTAAGTGTTGTAAGAAATATTAGCGAAAGGGTTGAGTCAGAGCGAAAAATACTAAGTGCTGTCATACGCGGAGAAGAAAGAGAGAGGCAAAGATTTGCAGCCGAAATGCACGACGGACTTGGACCGCTACTATCTGCAA
>PWLF01000279.1 GCA_003559475.1 Bacteroidales bacterium | reverse complement strand
ACTAATCTTTCTGTATATGATAACCTTGATATAAAGTTTCCTCTTGCCCATGAAATATAAATAAGATTTGCATCTAAAAGTTCCCTTTGTTTATCAGCATCTCCCCTATACTGAACCCATACTCTATATTCTTTTCCATCTTCATCTTTACGTATTTCTGGTTCTAATGAAATAGGATCGATCTCCTTAAATGCTATAATATTTTTAGCATCCTCATCTTCTTCATCATATATTATTTCATATGCTAAAAAACCATCTATAAGAAATTTTTTAATATAATACCAAGCATCATGACCTTGATTAAAACCAAATATATGATATACTCTTTTATATGCTTCATTTAAGTCATCAACTATTTCTTTACCTTTACCTTCTTTTAATACAGCTTTAAGATTTTTAGTTGCTGGATAAGCAAAATAATTATTATCATCATATATTATTGTTTCATCTGTAATAACTTCTAATACATGCTCTATTTCACCATTCATAGCAAATTTTCTTAGAAAATCTCTACGCGTAGGATATTCCTTATCATAGAATGCTATAAATTCTTTTTGTCCATAATCTTGTCCAATATTACCGAGTCCTTGTTGATAATAAAGACTATACATCGAATCCATTTGTGCTTCACCGATACCAATAGATTTAGATTGTTTAACAATCTCATCTTCCCATTTCATACCAAGCGCGGATAAATATCGAATATTTCTCTGAATACGACCTATTAAGCCTGTTTGATTTGAACCTTTATCTAAATTACGTAAAGTAAATCCTGCCATTATACATTATTCTTTTATTATATATTTATTTAAGTTTTTGATATAATTCATGAATTTGAGAATGATTTAATCTTCTAAATGCATTTTTTGGTACATAAAAAGGTAAATAGCGCAACTCAGAATATTCAATCATTCTAAAATTTCTTATATTTCTAAACAAATATTTTCTATATGCTAAATTAAAATTTTCATTTGTTTTTGAGTTAAATATTTTAATCATTTTTTGACCTTCACCACTTTTAATAAGGTCTATAAATTTTATATTAAGAGCGAGCTGATTGTTTTGTGCAAGTACATCTATTTCTCTTTTTAAAAATCCTTT
Organism: Bacteroidales bacterium; assembly: GCA_003559475.1. Classification (GTDB taxonomy): domain Bacteria; phylum Bacteroidota; class Bacteroidia; order Bacteroidales; family UBA7960; genus PUKZ01. The sequence continues at coordinate 20,948 of PWLF01000279.1, read as the reverse complement.
AAATGTCTCATAAAAACTTTGAAGAAATTTTAATCTTGCTTCCTTTGGTAATAAATTCATATTTATTCCCGTAAAATACTCGGCCGATCCTGAATTTATACAAAAAACTATAGGTACTAAATCCGTAAAGGGTTGTCCATTTTTATATTTAATATTTTTACCTTTATACATAAATGTATAGGTAAAACCAGGAAATGGATATCCACCAGCTTTTTTAATAAGAAGAGATTCTTGATCTGTTGATGTAATTTCCTGCTTTTTTTCTTGCCCACGCAAGTCTTCAATAATATACTTCTCAAAAAGAGTATAGTGAGCGATGTCTTCTATTCCATCTATTTGTTTATTATATAAATATTCTTCTCTTGGTGATAACATATTTTAAATCCAATTATAAGGAATATCTTCCTCTTTTAAGTATCGTTCTAGTTGACCCATAAATACTGGATCTTTCTTATAATATCTTTTAACTAAACCGACTTCTGTTAAATATTCTCTAATAGGAAGCTCCCATCTTTTTCCTTTTGGTAAATCTTCTTCTGAATAAATTCTAATTTCCAACTCTTTATATTCTTCCTTATACACAAAGGGAACTAATCTATATCCGTCATTAATAAGTTTGTCAACATCTAATCCTAATCTTGTAGTTTTCTTTTTCGCTGGCATCATATAAATTCCCCTTTTATAAAATAAGGGATCAACCGTTGTACTTATTGATTGCATTTCATCTGTAGTACCATGTGCGCGATCTATTCTACTATCAAGTTCATTATAACGTATAATGCGCATAGCATTATAATGTGAAGTAAAATGATAAATTTCTTCAATGTCACTAATATCTATATTTCTAACATCGCTAACTAATTTAGCTCTCATTAAAATTACTTATTTTTCTGTGGTAATTCAAATCTTCCTCCTATAATACCAAATTTTATTAATTGATCTTCTGTAAATATAAAAAATTTACATCCTTTATTTTTTGCCCATTCATTAATAGCAGCAAATTTAGCTTCATTAATTATATATTCCTTTGCTGATCTATTAAATGCCTTTATTTCTTTAAGTGATGCATTTTGTTTTGGCGGCATTGGTTTTTTTAATTTGTGTTTAGGTTTAACCTCTATAAACCATTTTTCTATATTACCTCCTCCTTTATCTATTTCTACCCAAAAATCTGTATTATAATTTTTCACAACCCAATTTTTTGGATTATTAGGATCTAGACCTAATTTTTTACATTCATCAAGCTTAGAAATTCTATCGTAATACGGAATTTTAACTGGTTCAGAAGACCATCTTCTAATGGAAGGAGAAAAATCACACCATTTACAAAAACTATATTCCCAAGAACTTCTGTATACTATTAAATTTGGATCACCAATATACTTATCTGTGTTCTTTGGTTTATAATAACCTTGTTTAGTCCGGGCTGTCTCGGACATATTAGGTTTGTGCCACTTTTTATATGATTGATTATAAGCCATAATATATGATTATATTCTAATTATATATTATAGTTTTTATATACTGTATATATTGGTTTGGGATATAGATATTTTTAATGATTTAGGCATATTCCCATGTAGTTTACGCCAACCTTTTGCAAACCCATTTTTTATAATTTGTGTAATATAAGCAAATGCATTACTACTTTTTTCTGGATTATATCCTCTCCAATATAAATAACAATCCATTATAGCAAATTGTATACAATCTTCTCTATCTTCTTCATAGAGATATTTAAATTTTCTTGAAAATTTATTAGACATTAAAATGAACATATCTAAAGCTTCTTTAGTAAGTTCATTTTGATTTTTTGATTTTATTAATTCCTTTCTTAGATCTGCATTTTTTACTATCATATTTAACAAATATTTAACAATTTATATTTTTTTATTAGAAATTAAATTATTATTTTTATTTTGTATAGAAGGACTTTTTATTAAAATAATAATTTAAATAAATCTTTTATATTAATATGACATAATAAATAAAAGTTTTAAAAAAAATCAAAAAAATTAATTAGGATATAATTCTAATCTATTAGTTTCTTTAATAATTTGATTTTGTAATGATTTTAAAATTTCATCTTGTTTTCTAAGCTGCTCTTTATGAATAGATAATTGATTATCTATCTCCGGAATTTTTTCTTCTAAATATTGATTTAATTCTTTATATTCATTTTTAACATGTTCAATTTTATTTATATAATCTGGTTTAATTATAAAAAAGTCTATTGCAATATATGAAAAAATTGATATAACAACTAAAAATATTAAAATTGATTGAAGAGAATGCCAGCATCTATTAAGTTTACTTTTTATTTTACTTTTCATTTAATTTTTTTATTTTATTTAATAGTATCTCTTTTTCTCACACCTATATCAATAATATCTATATCATTTTCTTTTTCTATCCTTTCATTTATATTTGGACCATATGCACGTAATAATTTTTCAAATGACTCATTTAATAAAAGTAACTTTTCTATAATTAAATCAGTATTATGATCACCAGAACTTAAAATCATATCAATTTTTCTATTTGTTGTTATGTTTAATTCTATAATAAGAGTATGTAAATCGGTTAAATAATTTAAAACTTCTCTATTATGTTGAGATTGTTCAACTTTATATACTTCAAAATGATTAATAAGTTCATAAGTTAACTCAATACCGGTTTCCATTTTCTTTAATTCTAACATTTGAGTGTCATAAACCCTTTTAGAAAAAACAAAATAAGATACTGCTACTAATACAGCAAATACTAGTATATACTTTAACATAGTGGGTGTTTTTTCCCAAAATTTACCCAAATTATTATTAATGGAAATTATTGCCATTCATTTAACATAACTTTACCTTAAGATCTTATTTTTATTTAAACAGATAAAGTCTTTAAAAGTGCTTTTGGTATTGTATCTGTTTCTGGGTTTGATGTATTATAACCTCTAATAATTCTCACAGGCTCTGCATCACCGAGAGCTTCTGTATAATCAACAACGTTAAGATGAACATTTTCTATAGCTTCACCTGTTCCTTCATCGATAATTACTCCTTCTACATAATTATCTAAATTAGCAAAGGAATCTACATTTTCAAGTATTCTTATTTGATTTTTAGGTAACATATTTGTTTGTCCTTCAACCATTATATTAATTGGCTCATTATCTTTTGCTTTTTGCCAATTAGAATACATAACATAACAGTCATTCATTTTTACCGGTATTGTGTTCATATAAATACCACACTTAACCCATTGTTCAAAAAGAACCTTTTGAGTTTTAGAATCAAATTTAAATGGCGGTTTAGTAGTTGCTTTAGCTTTTGCGCCTATAACTTTAACTTTATTTGGTTTTGCTTTATGGGTTGAACCTTGTATCTGAATAATAAAATCTCCATCGCCTGTTTGACCAATAATATATCCTTTTTGTTTATCAAACATAACGGTGTCACCTATCTGTGCGTTTTCATTTAAATACTTAGTACTAGCAGATTCAAATGTTATTTCTCTTTTTCCTAATTTTAATTCTTCAAGACCTATATTTAATATATTAGTTACATATTTTAGTAATTGATCTCTTTGATAAGGATTTAATGGAGTTGAACCTGCTTCCCTATTTGCCAATATAAGAACATTTCCATCCGCATCAGTAATTGCACCATCGTATTTTAATGGTAATTTAATATCTTTTAAAAAATCTAAATTATCCTTAGAATATATTTCGTTTAAAGATTTTTTCTTCATATTATTTATAAAATTATTTTCTTTTCTTTAGGAATACTTTTCTTGATCTTTTCTTTGGTTTTTCAGTTAAATCTTGATTAACAGAAGGTTCTTCAGCACTTTCTTCTACATCTTCTTCTTCATCTTCATCTTTCTTCTTTTTATCCTCTTCATCATCTACATCTGCTTCTTCCTCTTCTTCATAATCTGCAGCTTCTTCTTCCTGTTCACCTTTATCTCTTTTAATTTCAGCTTCTTCAGCATCTGCATCTGCCTCAATTTCATCTGCTCCTAAATCAATACTCGGTGCATCACCTAAAAGCTGAGTATCTTCATCATCAAAGGTTACTGCATCAGCAGGTTTATCTTCTACGTCCTCTCCACCTACTTCTGTTCCAGCTTCTTCTTTACCTTCATCATCCTTTAAATCTTGTACCGCTTCATCGGGAATTGGAACAGTATATTTTTTTCCATGTACATCTATTGTAACAGAAATATTTTCATTAATATCGGCACTTGGGCGAGTATATGATTCGACTCTATTTAAATAATCTTTATATTCTTCTTTTACTTCTTTCAATTCATCTTGAAGTGCTTCAACAACTTGTTCATTTATTTCTTTACCATAAGCACTTGTTGCGAATTCATTTATTTTTTGTTCTAAATTTTCAATATATTCATTATAATCTTTCTTTGTTTCATTGATTGAAGATATAATTTTATCTTCGTCAGGCAAAAGACTTCTAAAAGTTTTTGATATATCAAAACGAAGATGTTCCATCATAATATTTTTTGCCTGGATAGGATTTATATTACGATAAAACGTTCTTTTACCCATTTCAGGATTTGTTATTGTTATAAAAACATTATCTCTTAATTTAAATACATCTGCTGAATAATCCTCATTTTCTTTTAAATAAACCCTTTTAACAAAATTGATTTCTGCTATATTTTCAAAATTTTCATTTAGAGTTTTTATAGTTCTATAAAAATCAGATTTTTGATTTCCAGCCCATTGTGTACTTTCAAAAGTATTATTAAACTGTTCTTGACTATATTTATAATTATTTATAATAATTTCTTCTGGACTAATAACAGCTTTATCATTTTTACCATAATAATACTTTATATTATTATCAGTAATATATACGTTTGAATCATTAATTGTTTCACAAAGTGAAACAAATTCTTTATCAAGTTTTGACTTATATTCTTCTTTAAGCTTATTTATATTATTTCCTTTTTTAATATAAAATGAACCTTTTACATTAAATATGGCTTCATTTTCACCAATATACATAACAGGTGAATATATTTTTTCTATATCACATTCCCCATTAGCGTATTCAAGTTGTAAATCTTTAGCATCTAAAGATACCAATGAAACTATATCTCTTACAAAAGGATCATAAGTAAATTTAATAAGAGTTTCTTTTAATTGACTTTTTGTTTGTTCATTTTTGTTTGCTAAATAATTATTAACAACATCTTCGATTAAAGGAACTAAATAATTGCTCTTTGTTGTTTTCATTGTTTCAAGTATCTTAACAATGTCAACATCTGTTTTATAATTTTCAACCCTATTTTTAATATCTTGAATAGCATTGCCTACTTGTGGAAAATAGCTAAATGATTGTAAAGCAGTTGTAAATTGTTCATAAAGCAATACTTCACTTACATCATTGTCAATGTAATCTTTGTATTTTTCTAGAATTTGAGAAATTCCTTTATTTTCTTGATTTGAAAGAGCATTAATAGAGTCTCTTACACCTAAATTATTAAGTGTATAAAGTCTTTTTTGATTTTTAACCCACTCTCTTGCTTCTTTATCTTTTGTTTTTGAAAGTTTTTCGAAAAGATCCTCAAGTGTGACCTTCTCTATTTGATACTTAGCTTCCGGTGTAACATTATTATAAATAGTTGAAGTAAGTGTATTAATTGTACTTTCACAAAGAGCCTTTACTTGCTCAGAATTCGTTTTGGTTTTTAATAGATTAATTTTCTCAATCATTATCATTCAGTTTATTTTGAATATGAGTATACTTTTTTCTATATATTTATGATTTTTATTAAATTTTAGACAATTTTAATATTATTTAACACGCCGTATACATCTTTGTTAACACTATTAGCAATCTGTACATCTATTGTTTTATAATGAACTGTTCCGGGGAAATATATAGACCCATCTATTTCAAAAGAATCTAATTTATTATGTTTTATGATTGCCCACATAGAGTTATCGGGTGAATATTGTAAATTTCCGTCATCATCTATCATTTCTAATTCCACATTTATAGATGCATCACTTAATGCAGTATAAAAATAACCTTCATCAAATATTTGAAAGGAACTTGGTAATATTTCTCCAGTGGATAAATCCGGAATAATTTTTACAAGAGGTTCTCTTGAAATTGATATTGGATCTACTGAATTTTTTCTTTCATCCCATAATATTGTGGGTTGTTTAAATTCAGTAAAATTGTCTGGGATATTCCAAATATAAAATTCTTTGTTTGGATAATGTAATTCTATTTTATTACGTACATCAGTTCCATGATCTAACCAATAAATATTAACATTATTTAAAGTAGCACCTTCTTTTATGTACTTCCATTCAATCCATAAAGGTACATTTTTAGGAATAATTGAATTATCAACCGGTGAACTAATAATAAAATCACTCCTAATACTTACATCTTTAATTTCTCCGTAATCCTTTTGATCTTTTTTATATAAATTAACACCAAATGATTTAATATTATTATCTGCTAACATTTCTGTTGTTGGATCAAATACAGGTTGATATGTTTCAACTTCAATATTAAAATTAAGCTTTACTTTCATTTCAGGTTCATGGGAGTATCTAATCATTTTATCTATTCTTGTTTCTGCAGGAAATCCAGCAGTACAACCTATCCTCATACCTTTATAATAAACATAAAAAGTAATTGTTTTATAAAATACTTCTCTTATTTCTTGTTCAATTTTCATAGCAGAAAGTTCTTTATCTATCCACATTTCTGCTTCAAAACTTGTTGAAAGAGGAATTGAATATAGGTAAGAAACATATGAATTTAATTGCCCCTCTTCTTCTTTTACATATTTACCTTGTATATATCTTGTTGTTATTCTTTGTTCATCTATAGGAGATCCTTTATAGGTTATAACACCTCTTGGTATTCTATCAAATTGACCATCAACAGGACGTGGAGGTAAACAAGTACCATAATGAGTATAAAGATCTTGTAAAAGTCTTTGATCTCCAGATTGGTTATAAAACCATGGTACTTTTACAGTTTCAATATCGTCGTCACCCCAAACTTGTTCATATTGAATATGATTATTTAGAACATTAAGTAAACCAGCTATAACAGCCCTCATCAAAACATTTTCATTATTATAGCGAATAAATAGGCTCATAGATATATCGATATTTTATTTATATATAAAGATCTTAATAAATATATATATTTATTCGCTAACTATTTTTAGTCTCTGAATAAATTCAACAGGAAATGCTTTTCTGTTTCTATGAATTAAATCTACAAGTGATGCATCAAGAATATAAGTTATAGCCCAATCATTTTCATTTCTAACTGTTCTACCTGTTCCCTGTAGTAAATTTAGAATTGTTTTCCATTGGTACCAATCTGAATTAATTTTCATTTTTATTTTAACAAATTGATCTCCCAAAGAAAGATAAGGTACCTTTGCAAAAATAGCAAATCTACTCCATTCATCCTTTAAATCTAAACCCTCTAATAGAGAAGGGCCCATTAATATCTTAGATTTATCTTTTTTTAATATTTCTAATACTTTTCTTTTTTCATTTGTACCCGAATATACTAATATTCTTTTTTTATTTTTTGGTGAAAGATTATTATGAATCTTCATCGTAAGATTATATGATACGGTATGTATTATTCCATTTTCATTTTTATGTTTATCAAGTATTTCATTTATTTTGTCATATAACCAAGGAAGATTATTATCTATTTGTTTATATGACATTCTTCTTTTATTATAAAAATAAATTGGGGATTTTGAAAAATCAAAGGAATTTTTTACTTTTATATATTTTGCATTTTTTAACGCTATATTTTTTAAATATACTTTTGGATCAGAAAAGGTTGCACTCATAAATATTGTAAAATCTGACCACTTATGAAAATATTTATGTATTAAATAATTTTCTTCTAAGCAATTAAATACTATTTCTTCGTCTCCTTGTGGATTTTTAATTATATTTCGAGTTGATGTTTTTTCTATTATTTCTATATAATCTTCAATTTTACAATGAAAATCCTTTAGCCAATCACAAAGCATTGATATTTCTCTCCATTTTTTTGGTGGTGGAGAATCAGGATATTCTTTTTCTATTTTTGATTTAAATATTTCAATAGAGGGTTTAATACTTTCAAGCTCAATTTTAATTTGTGAAAGTAATACTAATAATTTATCTTGATTTTCTTGTTTCCATATTTCTGAAATGCTTTCTTTTATGTTTAAATAAGATTTTGTATGATCATTTACTTTATTTACCTTAAAAAAATCTTTTAATTTTTCTATTTTTTCTAAAGTTATTTCATTAAAACGAGGTGAATAATGATTTTGTACAATATCAAGTATTTTATGGGCTTCATCGCAAATAAGAAAATCTCTTGGCGGAAAAATTTGTTCCTTTTTTGAAAGATGTAAATTTACATAATTCATCATAACAAGCCAATAGGCATAATTAAGAAGAGAAGTTTCAGATTCAGCAGCTTTATCTCTTGCTATAAAATATGGACATTCATAATAACAACCCATTTTTCTTGGTTGTATTCCTCTTATTTTACATGTACCCAGAGAATGTTTTTCCATATTATCTATACATGTATAATTATCTATACCTTTAACAGAACCCCAATTAAAATAAAAGTTTTTAAAATCTTTTTCATATTGATCTTGAAGAGTTATATCTGATGCTATTAAATAACCCTTTTTATTTTTTTGATTTAATATCCAAGATACACACATGGCAATAAGAGATTTACCACTTCCTACAGGAGAGTCTAATATAACATATTTATATTTTCCTTCAAAATACGTTTGTATTATTTGTATGATGGCTTCTTTTTGTCCTCTTCTCCATTTAAATTTAGAAGGCATAAAAGAATCCTGGAATTCATTTATTAAATTTTCAATTTGTGCAATATTCATATTAGTTGTATTAAAAAAGAGAGCTTAAGTTTTAAGCTCTCTTTAATATTTTGTTTATTTTCTTACTTATATTAATTTTCTGTGTTTTAACGTTGATGCTAAATCAGTTGCATCTTTATAATCATGTTTTAAAACATCATAAGCATCTACATATTTTTGAAAATCCTCTAAAGATAATCCTTTTAATAAAGCGTTTCCTATCTTATCCCGAGTTCCAGCCCAATTATATCCTTTTTTAATATCTTTAATATTTTTTTCAATAGCATTTTCAAAATTATCAATTAATTGTTTTTTCATTTTTTTAACCTCTTGTTCTAATCCCATTTCTAATCTTGGCTCTTTAAGTTTTCCGTATTTTTCTTTACGTGCCTTTTGAGCGGGCGTTAATTTGTCCATCCAAGTATCATCGGTTGCTAAGGGATCAACATCTTTATATACATAATCTGATCTTTTTCTTCTTTTTTCTCTTCTTTGCATATCAATTTCTATTGCTTGCGCATCAATTACATTTACATGTTTAATAAAACTATCTAGTTCCGATCGGCGAATTTCTTTTAATAAACCTAAACGTTTAAATTTATATCCCGGACTTGGTTTATTTTTAAGAATCCAATCTCTTGTTAAATGTTTATCATAAATTTGATACTTACGAGGTGTCTCTCTCTTAATCATATATCTCCACCCATCTTCTTTAGTTTTAAGAAAAACTACTCTTATGTCATCATTATCAAAAATTTTCTTAATTTCAATTGAATCCGTGAAATTGATATCGATTAAATTTGATTCTCTTCCAATCATTATTCCTCCTTTTAATAATATTTGAATCCAATCTTTGGGTAAATCAAATTTTTTAAGGGTTCCAAGATCTTCATTTAAAGACTGAGATAAATATTCATTTAAGGTTTTTGGTACAAGTTCCATATTTTTCTTATTATTTTTATTTATATATCTTCTATTATTAATAGATTCTGCATACATTGCTTGTTTCCATTGTAAAGGTTTTCTCTTCTTAGATTTAAAATAACCTGATGGTTTAGAAGTTAACCTTTTAGCTTTTTCAAGAGGAGACATAATATGGTCTTTTGCTAACTCTTCGGGTGATCGTTCAGCAGACCCAACATAATCTTTAAGAGGTATTAATTCAGAACCCTTTGCTCCTTTCCAACTAAACATATGTTTAGGCTTATAATCAATGTCAGTTTTATCTTCTTCAGTTATTATTTCTATTCTCCATTCTGGATCAGACAATAAATTTAAATCTTTTTCCTTTTCCTTTTTATACGTTTCTTCAATATCACCTAAGACTTTTCTCATTTTATTTTTTGGAGGATATTCCCAAAAGGAAATAATTTTGCGATTAACCCATAATCTACCAGAATATTTAAAAAAAGTTCTATCTCTGCCTTGAACAATACCAAAATGTATATTGCCTGATGCACTGATAAGCATTTTTCCGTCAAAATAACCAAAGGCGTATGCATCAGTATCAGAAAAATGAAGCTCAGTTTTACGATCTATTATTATTGTATCAGGATTTTCAAAAAGTTTAAGTGAATTACTTAATCTTTGTTCAACAAGAGCCCAATCAAGTTTATTATCTAATTCATCTCTTCTTAGACGATAAAAAAATGTTAATGCAGCTCTTGATTTTCCCGGTGGAACTTCTTTTAATAATTCTTTATATGTATCAAGTAATTCCTTTCTATCATCAATATACATAAAAATATTTTCATAATATGTATCTGCATAAAGAGCCCAAAAATCTATAGGGTTTTTAATTTCTTTATCAGCCAATCTTGTTATTTCATATAATTTTCTTTTTGACATTACAATATAATCATATCATTTATTTTTATCTTTCGAAGTTTATCATTTACTTTAAAAAGAAAGGCATCTTTTAATTCAGCCATAGGAATTCCTTTTATCATTTCCCCGGTAGACTTTAGTTTAAACTCAACATAACCACGATTAAATTCTGGAATAGATAACTCATTACGAAGAATTTTTTTCAATTTTTTATAAAATTTTAAATCTTCTTCTGTATCTTCCTCTTCTTCGGGATAATCTATATCAGGTGGTGTAGTAATTATGTCTGGATCGACTTCTCCCTCAAAATCAGAATCATCATCTCCCCAGGCATCGGGAGAATCAATACCTTTTGGTTTTTTTCTAGGTCGGCCTCTTTTTCTAGCAAATTCATTTATATCATTCCAATCAGATGGATCCTTTTTAAAAACCAATTTATACGCTTCTTCTGCTATATCATCCATTTTTTTACCGTCATATTCCCATTCATGAATCCACATAGACATATGACTATCGTGAAGTTCTCCTATAACAAAATCAGCTTCTTCTAAAGTTAACCCCAAATCCTGAAGACGTTCCATAAGATCTTCAGTAAATCTTTCACCGAGTCTTGTTTCTTCCCAACCAACATCACCCTCTCTTATATAATAAGAATTAATCGACTCTTTAACTAATTTAATTTTTCTTTTCATGAAATTAAAAATTATTTTATTCTTGATATACATTACCATCAGGTGAAGGACCTCCTTTTAACCATCCTCTTACGTCGTCATAATAAGGACTTCCTCTATGTTCACCTATATGATAAGGCCATCCTCTTTCTATTTTTTCTGGATCATTTGACATTTTAAAGTGAGTTGTATCTCCAATTTTCTTTAACCACCAGTGATTTATATATCTTCCATCCTCTGTTTTAACTTTTATATGCGCTATTTCTTCATCTTCAAAATCTTCTTCCCCGGCCTCTCCCATTTTATCAACAAACCTAGTAGCTAATGCTGCGCCTGCTCCTCTTGCGGCTGCAACTGCTAAAGGTGCAGCTTCACTCATATCCTCATAATCCTCATCTTCAAAATCCTCAGCATAAAATGACGAAAATGTAAAATCTTCACCAAACTCTACATAAGAACCAACAATATCTACTGCTTTAATAATTTCAACTTCATCAGGGGTATAACCTAATCTTTTTAAAGAGTCAATTGTTAATTCTTCAAGTTCATCAGAACTCGATACTTCATAACCTCTTAGATTTGATGCAGCAAAGTCTCTAAGTTCAACTTTCCAGTAATCACTCTCAGATGATTCTGTTATTGCATCAATCCCCGTAACATGAACTTTATCATCTTCATCACCAAACTCATCACCAAACTCATCACCCATACCTGTTAGTATAAAAGGATCTTCTGGAACTTCATCTGTGCCATCACCTGGAATTTCATCTTCATCAGCAATATCAAATTGGGTGGTTTGTATTGGACCAATATATTCATCATCCTTTTTCTCACCTAATATAACATATTTTTGTATGGTCGAAAGGTAATCTTCTGCGACAGATAATTTACTTTGAACCCAGTCTTCTAATTCAAAATCATGTTGTCCTTCTAAATGATTTAAAACTTCTTGGACATTGTCTAAGATACTTTTTAATTGAATTCGGGTAATATTACTTTCTTTATTTTCTTCCTCAAAGATTTTTTTATTTAATCTTCTTCTTGAATTTAGTGATTTCATAAATTAAATTATTTTTATTTATATATTAAAATAAAAATAAAGAAATTTAATCTTCCTCGTTTAATTTTTCTATAATTAAATCGCTAAATCCATCTCTTTTATATACATCAATCTTATATTTAAAATAATCTATTGGTAATGGTGCATGATTAATTACAAATATATTAATCATCATTTCATGTGCTGTTTTTTGTAGTAAACCAAGAATATCATATATTCCATCACTATCAACTGAAGATAATACTTCATCCAGCATAAAAATATTTAAGTTTGGATATTTTCTTTTTAACATTCTAATAATAGAAATTAATACCGCTAAATCAACTCTCTTTTTTTCCCCAGTTGATAAAGTTTCAACATTTATAGGAATTCCTAAGTGTTCGATATTTGGTTCAAAATTATTATTAAAACTTAATCTATATGGAAAATGAAGTTCTGTTAATGTATATTCAATTTCTTTATTAAGTGTAGGAAGATAACTTTCTAAAATTTTTTTCTTTATCCCGGCATCACTATATAATTCCTCAAGAATAGTAAGATATTTATATTTTTTATCATAAGTTTCCTTTTCTTTTTCCCTTTTTTGAATATTTTTTGTATTATTTGAAATAATAGATTGAATTGATTTATATTCCTTAGGACTATCTTCTTTTAATTTTTCTAACTCTTTTTTATAAGAATTATAAGTTGATTTAACTTGTATAATATAATTATTAATTGTATTAATACCTTCTTTTACTTTTAAGAAAGCCAAATTATATTTTTTTTCATGTTCTAAAATATTTTCTAATTCCCTTTTCTTTTTTATTTCACTTTCTTCAAGATTTCCTTTTAATATTTCATATTGTTTTGCCTCGAAAGAAGTTTCACATGTAGGACATTTATCTTTATTATATAAATCTATTTTATGTTTAAGTTGCCTTAGTTCACCATTAATGTCACTTTTTTGTTGTATAAAAATATTATAAGATTTTTTTATATCTTCATATTTATCTTCATATTGTTTTAATTTACTTTTTGCAATATCATATTTTTTTTTATAATCAATAAGTTTTTTACTTATTAATTCTACTCTTTTGGTACTATCTTCATTTATTTTTTGTTTTAATTTTTCTAATTCAGATTTGGCATTTTTTATTGAACCTTGTAATGATGCTATTTCTTTATCATATAAATCTATATCTATTTTTATATTTCTTAAATCAGTTTTTACGAGCCAATTCATTTTATTGATTATTTCCATAGTAAAAAGTTTATCAATAATAACTCTTTTATCATGAGGAGTCATGGAAATAAAAGATTTAAAATCGTTTACTGATAAAGAAATAATATTTGAGAAAATATGATAAGGTAAACCGGTTACTTCAATATCTATATAATCTTGATAATTTTTTACACCCGCTTTTCCAATATTATTATCTTCAGAGGGTTCTTGTCCACTGTTATATTTATATACAGTAAGATCTTGCGGACTTAGATTTCTTTCTATGGTAACTATTGTATTAGGATTTATTTGTACATCCCCTTTCACCCAACCATGTCTATTAAGACGATTTGCAATTTCATCCTTTTTAAAACCATCTAATTTACCATAATAAAGAATTTTAGGTAATTCAAGTAAACTGGATTTACCATTTCCATTTTTTCCTAATACCATCCATAAACCACCATTATCATCAAAATCAATTCTTTGAAGTTTATTACCATAAGATTTTATATTACGCCATTGTATGTTCTTTAATTTCATTTATTATAAATTTATTTCATATTAAAAAAATAAAAGATTATTCTTCGTCTTCGATATTAGATGCTTTTTCATAATATTCTTTATTAAGGCTTTTAAGCGTTATTAATAATTCAGTGTTATACTCAAGATCATCTATACTTATTTCAAGAAGAGTTAATATATCTTTAATTTCATCTCCTTCTATAATACCGATTAGATCTTCTTCAATTTTAACTTTTTCTCCCCTCGTTTCTATTTTTTTATAATTACAACCCTCTAATAAGTTTATAAACCTTGTTAAATTAAATAAATGTATATATTTATCAGGAACTATAATATCTGTATAATTATTATCTAATAATTTATATGTTTCCTCAAGAGTACATTCTAATAAATCATCAAGATGAATTTTTTGGAATATAGAAGATAATGTATTAGGGTAAAAATTAATATTATTCGAATTTGGTTCAAAAATATATACCCCCTTTTCATTTGCTATATCACTTCTTTTTGTATGATAAGGAGAACCTATATATAACATTTTATCTGTTCCTTGTCTTTTATGAATATGTCCAGATATTATTCTTTTAACACCTTTAATATCACTAAAATCAACACCACTTAATATTTGTTTTCCATTATCATATTTAAATCCAGTAATATCTGTGTGTGCAAAAATATAATCTACATTATTTCTTTTAGCATATTGCTCTTCCTTTTCTTTATCACCTATCCAAGGTAATACAAGAATTTTATTATTGTTATTTGTTATAATTATTGGTTTTTCATAAATAGTAACATTATTAATGTATCTAAAGGCCTTTAAGGAATTAACATCTGTATCTTGTTTTTTATAAATATCATGGTTTCCAGTAATCATATGTACTGGTAATATTGCAGATAATTTAATTACAATATCTATAGCAATATTCATTACATAAATATCAAGAAGTTGTCTATTATCAAAAAAATCACCGAGAAAAAATAATATATCCCCTTCTTTAACATTTTCTTTAAGAAACGGAATATAAAACTTATCAAAAAAATATTTTTGATTTTGTAACCACTCTAAAGAATTTGTTCTTACCCCAAAATGTATATCTGATAATAAAAATATTCTATTATAATTAAGTTGTTTTGTTACAATTTTATAATCATCTAATATATCCATATTATTAGAAAAGTCTTTTTGCCTTTATTTTACTATTAATATTATATTTTTCATTTAATTCCTTTAATAACGACTCCTTATCTAAAACTCCTACTTCGGTATATAATTGATCATAATTTATTTGGAAAAATTCAGCGATTGCCATAAATATTTCAGCAGTTGTAAATGTTTTCTTTTTTAATAATTTTTCTTTGAAATAATAATATATTTTAACCATGTCATTTTTATCAACCCTCTTAGGATTTTTATATTTTTCATAATAGGGAGATTTTTTAAATAGTTCGTATAAATCTTCATCAAGCATTTTAATAGTTCTTTGTTCAATCATGTTACTATTTAAATTATCTTTATACCTTGATGAAACACTCTCATGTACTTTTATAGGAGATAAAAATGGTTCGTAATCTATATCACCTGTGTTAAAGGAATTATTAATAATTTTATCTTCTTTTGCCATATTTTATTTTTTAATTATTTTTATTTATTATCAGGAAAAAGTTCTTTTCCTGTAATATCTATATCTTTTCCTGTTATAACATCTGGGTCTGGATTTCCACCTATTACTGAATGAATTGATGGCATATCTTTTTCAGAACCTCTTGGTGATCTATGCTTACCAGCAACATTATTAATAAAAAAATCCATATCTTGTATTTGTGCACTCATATCTTCTTCAATTCTTGCATATTTCCAATCAACCGTAAATCTTTTCCTTGTATTTTCATATCCCGCAACCCTGTTTGCAAGACATTTAATAAAATATTCACCCTTTGCTTTCATTATTGGATCCGCAACAATACCAAATAACATATCAACTGTATGAAGAAGAGCTGCAGACTCTGCTACATCTGTTATTTGAAGATCTGAAGCATCCATGCCTCCTCTATTTGTTTGAGTTACAGTAACTACAACCCATTGTTCTTCCATAGCCATTGCACGAAGGTCTTCGGCTATTTGTTTAATTTTCATATACGTATTCTCTGTATTAGGATTTCTCCAATTTTTCATAATATTAATATAATCAATAAAAACATTATGAAATTTAAATCCTAATAATTCTTCTGCTTTCTTTAAATGTGTTTTTATATCATTTACAGAAGCAGAAGAAGAAGGAAATTCACTTACATATAAATTTCCTAAAGGTTTAAAGGAATTTTCTTTAAGTTTATTTAATTTATTCTTAACTAAATCTTGATCTTGCGTAAATTTTTCATATTCTTCAATAGGAACATTTAACATATTCGAACCTATACGCATATGAACAATTTCTTCTTGGAGCTCAAGTGTTACATATGCTGTATTTTGCCCCATCTGAACCGATTTAGCAGCTAAGTTTGATAACCATAAACTTTTTCCTGATTTAGGACCGCCAAGAAGGCTTATAAGAGAACCTTTCCAATAACCTCCTTTCATACATAAATCAAAGTAATCATAACCAGATGAAGTTCGTGCCAATCTTGTTTGTTGATGTGAAGAAGGATTAAAAAAATCTGAACCTAAATTAAATCCAAAATCTATTGCAGTTTCAGATGAAAGCATATGTCTAATATTCTCAACAACTTCTTCTGCATTTTCAACATTTAAAGAAGACGTTTTCATATAAGCAATAGATTTTCGCATTACATAATCTAAATTTCTTATACGAATCCAAGGTCCTACATTTCTTTCTAACCACTCTTCATCATATTGTGCAAGTAAATTTTTTGTATTATAAAGAGATGTTATAACATCTTCGCTATATTTTTCTAATAATCCTTTTACCCTCACTAATTCTAACATTTGATCCTTTGAAGGTACTTTATTATTATAACGAAGAGTATGATCTTTTGCTATATCAAATAAGTCTCTAAGTATTTGATTTGTAAAATATTCTGGTTTTGTAGTATTTAGATAAGATGGATTTTCAAGAATATAGTGCCAAAATATTTGCTCTTGATATCCTGAAATATTTCCCATATATATTAATTTCTTTTATTATTGTTAATATGAACAAAAGGTCTTTAAGTTTTAAAGACCTTTTTAAATATTGGTTAAATTAATAATTTAACTATTAGTATTTAATAGTTTAGCTGATTGAATTTTCTCAACAATCCATAAAACATTTTCTTTCTTTGATTTAACAAAGGTACCTTCTATTTTATTTTCTTGAATTAATTTTAATATTTTAATATCTATTTTTTTTGATTCCTCTTCATTTTGTAAACGACCATTCGGATTAAATTTTTTATATCTTTCTAAAAAGAAATTTAAATTATTTAAAGAATTAAAATATTTTAATATAAGTTCTTTAAATCCCTTTGGTTCTGATTTTCCATAAAATAATCCAAGTAATAAAGGAGAATCGGTTAATACTATATCTACTTTTCCATTTAATCTTTTTAATCTATGAAATTGATTAGCGGTAATATATAATTGATTTTCTAATATTTTTGTTGAACCTTCCCATACTTTATCTTTTGCATATTCTGTTACCATTTCACAATCATATTCTAACCATTTTAATTCTGCAAAGCAATGGGCCATCATGGTTGATTTACCCACGCCCGGGCCTGCAAAAAAATTTACATAAAGGGTATCTTTTAATTCCATATATGTTTTAATAGTTTATAGGATGAATATTTTCCTTTTTCTAAATATCCCATTTTTACCAATTCATTTAAGTCATCAATAAGTTCGGTTCCAATGCGACAATTAGTTTTTTGGGAAACCTCTCCTTTTTTAAATTCAGGGTCATCTAAACGATTTTCTGACTCTAAGAATGATACTATTTCAAATAAAAGATCCGTGTGTGTAGGATCATCTATTATAGATAATAAATTCTTTATTTTTGATCTTTTCTTATTTATTTTTTTTATTCCCTTTGTCTTTTCCATCTACTTCATCAATTTCTTTAATTTCTTGATCCTTTAATAATTCATCACTAATTTCATCTAAATCATCATGGCATTCTATTGATGGAAGTTGAAATGTTGGTTTAATAACCTTTTCATCAAGTAATTCTAAAATTTCTTTAGTAAATACCCTTTGGGTAAAAAGTTCATTTAAAGGTATTTCACCATCCAAATGCCTACAAACAAGGGTTCTTGCTGTTTCCTTTGGAAAGGCATATCTTACATTACCATCAGTCATTTCAAATTTTTGGCAACGCTTTTGTTCTGCACTACTTAATTTCTCATATTGCTTTTCAGTAAGTGATTTACCTCTCATTATTCCACAAATATCCCAAGAAACAAATTTTTCTAAACCAACATAAGGATTCGGTTGCTTATAAAATGGTATATGAAGTTCAACTTTTATTGGACGAGCAAATCTTTGTTTTATAGGTTTAACAGTAATTGTCACACCCACCCTTACAGCATCTACATTTTTAGCTTTTGCCTTTTCTTCACCTTCTTTATCATCAAGTTTCTTTTTTGATAATTCAAATATAATTGAAGCATTGTACTTAACTCCACCTCCGCCGGAAACAACATTTCCAGGTATATAAGAACCTATACTTGCATAAACATGTGAGTTAATAATAAAAGGAATTCCATGTTTTGCAAACTTTAATCCATTTACTCTAAAAAGTTTACGAATTTGTTGTTGTTTAGTCATATCTCTTTTATCACTACCTGTAGCAGAATCATCAACTTCTTTTAAAGAAGAAAGATTTCCAAGAGAATCAAGAACAACAAGAATCTTAGGAGCCTCTTCTCCATTTTCCTTTAATTCCTCAATAGTATTAACCATTTTGGCAGCAATATGATTAAACTCTTCTATTGTATTAACCGGTTGTAGTCTTACTTTATTTGGATCAACACCAAGGCGTGTTACAAAATCTTTATCTATTGCACCTTCTGAATCAAAATAAATTATTTCATAATCCTTTGCTTGGGCCTGTCGACAGATACTTAAAGCTATGTAAGTTTTTCCGGTACCCTCTTCTCCTGCCAATACCAGCGATCTTCTATTTGGTAGTCCACCGAATAAAGATCCAGATAATGCAGCGTTAAGAATATAAGATCCGGTATTTAACCATTCATCTATAATTCCCAAAGGACTTGTTTCAAGAAATTCTCCGTCCGGAGAAATTTTATTTAATGCATCGGTTAATTGTAAAAATGAACTTTTTTTCTTTACCATATATTTTATTATTTTTTTATAATTATAATATGATTTATAAAACATTAAGTTTTATAAATAGTACATAAAAATATAAATAAATTAATAGAAATTTAGTTTTCTTCGTCTTCTTCGTCTTCTTCGTCTTCAATATCTTCTACGTGATCAAGTATAGATTTAAGCCGCCAATGAATTCTTTGCATTGCTTTTTCTTTTGTAATAAAACCTGCCCAATCAACTTCTTCTTCGTCAGGGTGAATATCATTTTTACTTATATCAAATTTGGGCTCAACTATAAAATAATAAACTCTTTTAAATATTTTACCCTTTTTATCTTTATAATCAATATATTCTGGTTCCTTTGAAACTATATCATTTTCTGAAATATTTATACCAACTTCTTCTCTTGTTTCCCTTATGGCCGTATCTAAAAGATCTTCATTTTTATTTACTTCACCTTTAGGAATAGAATAGGTACCCCACCAACGAGAACCTTTGGGGTGCACTAAAAGTATTGTTCCATTTTGTATAATAGCTAATCCAGCTGAAATAATTATATTATTTTCATTATTTTCTTCTTCATATATAAGAGATTCTTTTACTATTTTCATATATTTTTTATATTTTTTTTACTTGATAATTTATAGTTGACGTCATTCTAATTAAAGTACCCCAAACTGTATGATTAACCGATAAATAATTATTTCCAGTATCTAATTGTTTCAATTGTTTTGGATGAAATAAATTTTTAAATGTTGGAATAGTATTTAATTGTTTTAAAGTAATTTTGTCAGGAATAATTAAATTTATATCTATTACATTTCTTTTAGTTTCAAAAATAGATTCTCGTACTAGCTTCATAATTTAATTTATTTTATTATTTAGCACCATATTTCTTAAGTAAATCAACTACCTCTTTATGACCATACATTGAAGCCAAATGTAAAGCTGTATATCCAAGTTTATCTTGTACATTCGGATCTACCCCAGCTTTAAGTATCATTTCAGCCACTTCTTTATGACCTCTTGCTGCAGCCCAATATAAAGCTGTTTTACCATATTTATTTTGTACATTTGGATCTACACTAGTCTTAAGCAACATTTCAACTACCTCTTTATGACCATGCATTGAAGCCCAATGTAAAGCTGTATATCCAAGTTTATCTTGTACATTCGGATCTACCCCAGCTTTAAGTAACATTTCAACTATTTCTTTATGACCATTTACTGAAGCCAACATTAAAGCTGTATATCCAGATTTAGATTGTACATTTGGATCTACACCAACCTTAAGCAACATTTCAACTATTTCTTTATAACCATCCATTGAAGCAAAATGTAAAGCTGTTTCACCCCATTCATTTTGAATATTAGGATCTACCCCAGCCTTAAGTAACATTTCAACCACTTCTTTGTTACCTTTTTTTGCTTGTTTTATTAATTCTTGATCCTTTCTTTTTTGCGATAAAAGTTCTATATCTT
>PWLF01000108.1 GCA_003559475.1 Bacteroidales bacterium | reverse complement strand
TTATTAAAATCATTCAAAATATATAGCCCTGCATTAACTGCAAGTCCGCTAAGAAGTATAAAAGCCGCCAACCCTCCCTGGTCAAAATTCAGTTTAAACAGATAAAAAGTTAAAAACAACCCTATAAATGAAATAGGTATAAGTCCGATAATCGCCAATGGTTGAGTAAAGGATTCGAGTAGAATGGTGCATATAAAATATATTATTAAAATAACTAATAATATTAAATAGTACTGGGTTTTTTCGCCTGTATGCCATGACCATTGAGTTGTTCCTGCTTTATAACCGAGCGGTAAAAACTCATTCATCTCCAAAATTAAATTATCTCTAAGTCGGTTCATTAATTCAGGTGGTCCTATAAAGTTAAAGTGTACATTAATACGGTATTGTTGGTTGTACTTATAAATATCACTGCCAATAAGTCTTTTGTCAAGTGTCATCATATTAGCTGTTTTATATGATTTGTCTTGTATATAAACAGGTTCATTTTCAAGATCCCAGGCAGTGAAGTTTTCATATCTGTCGGATACAAGAAAGGCAGGAATGCTTTGATTGCCATCAAAAATAGGAGTTAGTGGCATTTTTGTAATTTTTTCTCTTAAAGAATTGTAATAATCATCAATAAAAAAATTATATAACGCCATGTTTCGGTGATTTAAATCCATATAGTATTCCATACGGTCTCTCGCTCGCCAACTTCTGTCTCCGCCACTAATTCTTGCTTCTGAAACCCTGGGGTTTTCCGAAGCTTTTTCTATAAGTAATTCCGCATATTCTAATAATTGATGGTAATTATACCCGTCAAGAACAATTGATGTGTTGCCTCTTCCTGATCCTAATATATTGCTAAAACCACGTCCAACTCCAAAAACCTGCCATTCAGCCCCTCCAAGCGAATTTGCCTTACGTACTATGTTGGATTTTAAATAATATGGAAAATATCCATGATCATATTCCGGTTTAAAAAGAACAGCAATATGTCCATTGTTATATGCTCTTACATTTGTTTGATATTGTTCAATTTGATTAAACCCTGTTAAAAAATCCTCCATCTGAATAACTGTTTCATTTAACTGGTGAACCGTGCAACCATCAGGCATTCTTGCTCTTACATGAAGTATTGTTCTTTCAGGGTCAACAAAATATGACCGTTGAAAAACATTTTCGGAAAATAATCTTAACGATCCACCCAGTATTTTATCGGCAACCGGACGAACTTTTATGTTATACCAAGAACTCCCAATAGTTTTATTATATATTTCGGCTGCTTTAGTTTCCTTTTCTATTTCTCTGGGTAACCAATTTACAGGGATGCCGAAAGCAAGGATTATAAGTGTGAAAAATACCCACCTAAAACGCTTGCCAAAAATAATTGACCTTAAATAGAATTTACTGAGTTTTACAACCCTTCTTTTTCGTCTTATAAAAGCTTTTGTTTTTTTAGATGAAAGGTTAATGCGATATAGTAATGCGGGTACAAAAAACCATGCTACAATCAATGAAACAAATAGATTTACAAGCATTACTGCTGCAAAATCTTTTAACTGAATACGTTGGTCATAGGTAAGGAAAAATATTACAGATAAAGCACCTATGGTTGTTATTGTTGCAGCTAAAATAGCAATGAAAACTTTCTTGTTTTTCTGATGCCTCAAATGATCTATCATTACTATTGTGTTATCTATAATAATACCAAAAGAGACGGTAATAGCTGCAAGTGAATAAAGATGTATTTCAATGCCTGTAAGGTAATAAAGAATTACAGCCAGCAAAATATTTGCAACTAATGTTACTATTATAAGAAATAGATACTTTACCTTACGGCTCATTAAAAACACAAATGATAATAGTATTGCTAAAGCCAGTATCATTCTTAATCCGACCCTTCGCAAATCTTCTTTTATATGTTCTGTGTCGTCGTAAGAAAGTACTATGTTATATCCTTTCGGCATATTTTTTTCAATATCCAGTAGAGCTGACTTAACTGTGTTTGCAACATTTATATGATTATATCCATCTGTCGCATATATCACAATGTTAATTGTTTCTTTTCCGTTTATTCGGTAATAGCTATGGGGTTTTTGTTCTTGAAATCTAACAGTAGCTACATCATCAAGGAATATTATTCTTCCGGCTTTGTTGGCTATAGGGATATTTTTCCAAATATCTGAATCATTATTATCTGTTTTTAAAACTACCGGGATTCTTCCTGTTTTTTTGTTATTTGATTTTTCAATACTACCTCTTCCTAAAAACTTTTCTGAAAAATGATTTTCTAAAGCAGTGGCAAGAGAGTTGACTGAAATGTTGCAGTATTCAAGCTTTTGTGAATCGTACTCTACTTGATATTCAACAGGGTTTGCACCATAAACACTAAGGTGGTTTACACCGCTGATATTTGATACAACCGGAATAATTTGTCTTTGAATATATTCTTCTATTACATGAGAGGGTAGTGGGGCAAAAACCGTGTAAAAAAGTAAAGGATTATGTCTATCACTTGCGCGACTTACGGATATACTCGGATATGAAACTCCATCAGGGAAGTCGGGGTACAATCTTCTTATAATTGAAGCGATTTCAAATCTAATAATATCGCTATCTGTGTTTTTTTTAAAAGAAACATCAATATGCCCTCTTCCATAAGTTGAAACAGAGTTTATTTCTTCTACTTGGCTGATTGAACTTATTGCTGCTTCAAGTTTTGAAGTAACTTCACTTTCAATGTTTATAGCAGATGCTTCGTGCCATGCATAATTGACTCTCAATGACGGCAATTCTGCAGAGGGGCTTAGTTGAAGACTTAGTCTTGGTATAAAAGCTGCCCCTATCAGCATCAGAGCTATGAAAGTTATTATTATGGAAAATGGCGAAAGTCTCATTTTGTATTTTTACAATCTGCTATTCTTAGTTCTTTTGTGTTTTTTATAAAATAGATAATAGTAACAAATCGGGATAAAGTACAAACTTACAAAAGTGCCGATGGTCATTCCACCAATTACAGCCAAAGCAAGTGGTTTTTGCAGATCGCCACCCATCCCTTTAATAAACAAAAATGGCAATAAAGCCAAAATTGTTGTTATACTTGTCATAAGTATCGGCTTCAAGCGATAATGCCCTCCCAATAAAAGTGCTTTTATCAAAGGCACTCCCTCATTACGTTGCCTGTTAATAGTATCTATCTTTAGTATAGAATCATTGATAATAATGCCTGCCATAACAACCATGCCAATCATTGACATAACATTAATTGATGCTCCGAAAATCTTTAACATCAGCATAGCTCCAAAAAGCGCTATAGGTACTTCAAGCAAAACAATGAAAGGCAGTCTCAGCGACTCAAATTGTGCCGAAAGTATGAAAAATAACAAAAGCAATGCTACAATGCCTATAATAATCAACTCTTTCATTAATTCGCGTTGAGAGAAAATGCTTCCTGAAAATCCTGCTTCAAAATAGTTGTCCTTTCTCAAACTACTTTGTATTGCATTTTTGATTTCAGAGACTTCTCTGCTATCAACGTTCAACTCTACAGGATAATAATCACCCTCCATTCCCGCAGTTATTGATTTTAAATCTAAAGCAGAACGCCTAACAAGCAATTTGTGTAACGGTATTTTTATTTCATTTTCATTTGTAACGGCTTCGCTAAAAATTATTTCATCAATAGTTTTTTCTTCACCGGCAAGTATGACAGGTATTGCACTACGACTGTCCTGTATTGTTATTATTTGATTCTCTCGAAAAGCTCGTCTTATAACTCTTTCTAAGTCTGTGGGATTAACTTTGTATAATGTTAACAATTTTGGATTTGTTATAAGCTCTATGTATTGGTTAACAGGAATAGGCTCGAAAACAATATGCGTAAGGTCTTGCCTTAATGTGTCAAGAGCCGTTTGAAGATAACTTATTGTTTGATATCCGTAATCACTGACAGGACGAAGGCGAACTTCTAAACTAGCTTGCCTTTCAGCAAATATCATATCAAAAAGATTTTCTGTGTCTTTAAAGCGAAAAATAGCTTTAGGGTAATGTTTGCTTAAATGCTTACTTGCTTTCTCTTTCAAGTTGTTCAACTTTCTTTCTGAAGATGATTTTATGTATATATAAGATTGTTGCTCGTTAGTATTTTCGGATTTTTTTAGCATAAATTGTTGTCTTCCCGAATATATTGTATTGTTAACAACATAAGGTTCAATAGTTTCCATTAATCTAAATATGCGTTCATTGCTTTCATCAAGGTGGATATTTTCGTTCCAGTCTAGATGCAAAACAGCTTCTTTGCTCACTGTTTGAGGCATTCGCTCTTTATCCAAAATATAAAACAAGCCAAACATCCCAAATAAAAATGCAATAAAAATAACCCAAACTATCCCTTGGTTACGCATTACAAGACGAAATCCCTTGGAGTATAATTTTTGATAGTTTAAAGGATTAATTTTGCTGAGAAATGTTGCTTTGAATGGTTTTGATTTACGATAAAGTATTTTATAATAAACAGGCAATATCAAAACAGCTATGGCAAGAGATACGAACAATCCAATAGTAATGGCTATAGCTTGATCAAAGAACAGAGCACCTGCAAGTCCTCCCAAAAATATTAAAGGGATAAAAACTGAGCAGGTTGTTAGCACGGAGCTTAATAATGGTCTAAAAACCTCTACAGTTCCATCAACACATGAATTACTTAATGATTTTCCTCTTTCACGGTGCTGTGTTATATTGTCAATTACTATGATGGAATTGTCAATCATAATACCTATACATAATATCAAGCCGGATAATGAAACTATATTCAAAGATATTCCGGCTAAATAAAAACCAAGCAATGAAATTATCATGGCTGACGGCACAGAGATAATTACAAGCCAGGGTGATTTATAATCGCGTAAAAACAAAAACATAACTATAAACGCCAGCAAAGCTCCTGCATATAAACTTTGTTGCAGGTTTTCCATGGTGTAATCCAAAAGCTTCGTTTGGTCCTGTGTGATATTAAATTCAATATGAGGATAGTCTTTTTTAAAGTGCGAAACAAGGTTGTGCAATTCATCTTTAAGTGCTTGCATCCTGGCATCAGCTTGTTTGATTATTGCAATAGACACAGCAGGGTTTCCATCTGAAAAAACCAGTCCGGTAGGATTTTGCGGCTGCTTAACAACTTGGCATAAGTCTTCGATTTTCCATATTCGCCCCTCATGATTTAAGTATAAGCTGTTTATATCATCTATCCCGAGTAATTTGTTGCCAAAACGAACATTATACTGGTACTGTTTATCTCTTATAATTAAATTGCCGATATTGATATTATGCCTTGAAATGGTTTGTTGAATAATTTCTACAGGCATATTAATAGCTTGCAGTTTATCCATGTCAGGGATTACGGCTATTTCAGAAAACACTCTTCCGCTCATGTCAGCCATAGCTACTTCGGGTAGTTGTTCTATTCGACGGCGCAGTATCTCATCGGCAAAATTGCTGAGTTCAATAAATTCATTGCTGATGGAGCTTTTTTGTTTTTTTCTTGAAAGTTGTTTGTCGTCATGCTTAATGCTTGCATTTAGAAAGAAAACAGGGATGTCGGATGCGCTGGCTTTGACTACCGCCGGTCTTGGAATATCTTGTGGTAGGGTGGCGGAGGCTTTATCAACTTGCTCATTTACTTCAATATAGGCAAGGTCAATATTGGTGCCGTAGTTAAATTCTAATAATATTGTTCCGCTGCCGTCTCGGGCTTCGCTTGTAATGTCGTTTATGTTGTTAACTTGCATGAGGTGCATTCTGAGCCGGTCCATAGCGGTTTTTTCAAGCTCCCTCGCAGAGTAATCCGAAGCTTCGACATTAACAGTTATACGCGGAATATCAACATCAGGTGCTAAAGACACCGGAATATATGTGGTAGCAATAAAACCCAACACCAATACTCCAATAAAAGCCATGGTTACTGCTATTGGGCGATTTATGAGGAAGTTTGTCATTTTTAGAATTTGTTTTTCTTTAAAAAAAATGTCTCGCAGAGGCGCAAAGAACGCAAAGCTATATGTTGTTCGTTATTCTTGATATTTCATGTTTAATTAATGCTCATTAAAGTTTACTAATAAATCTAAATTTTAATTTTTTATTTCTCGCAGAGGCGCAAAGGACGCAAAGTTATAAGTTATTCATTATTTTTGATGTTTCATGTTTAATTAATGCTCATTAAAATTTTGCTAATAAATCTAAATTTTTAATTTTTTATTTCTCGCAGAGGCGCAGAGAACGCA
>PWLF01000167.1 GCA_003559475.1 Bacteroidales bacterium | reverse complement strand
TTATTTTTTTAATTTTTATTTTTTTAATTTTTATTTTTTTAATTTTCATTTTTTTACTTTATATTATTTAACAATTAATTATCCTTTATACAGCGAATTGAGAAAGCGCTTACCTTTTGACTCATATTTCTATAAAACATGCTGTATTCACTATAAATGCTTCTACTCCATGCATTGGATTCACTTTCCGTACTACTCCACCAGTAAGCATATGTGTTAAGACTAAAGAAAGCTCCACTCCCTACACGACTACCGCTAGGCAAAGCAGCAAAACTATAATTATCATTACACGTACTATTACACCAAGATGGATTCCCTGAAACTCTAATAAGATCCCCCTCATTTGTACCTCTACCATCAATTGTTGATTCATCAAAAGGAAATTTTGTTTCACAATTTGTATTCCCTTCATCATTACATATATACCTCTCTAAAACCGTCCAATCATCATGATCAGGCAGTTTCCATCCTTCAGGACAAGCACTCTGAGCTGCCCACCAATTATATAACACTCCTCTAGTTTCATAAACATTTTCACCTAAATGTAAGTATGATTTTGCCTCATCAACATCATTTCCGTCATAACCAAATACTCCATAAGATGGATTTTGATTCTCGCTATTTGTAAAATGCTCACTATTGCTCTGAACCTCCGGCAAATATGCTAAATTTTGAGCCATCCAACACTGATCTCCTATTTTCACTGATGCATACGTTTGTGCATCACGAGAATCACACAAAATATCACCACAAGTTTCAAAATTAACACCTTCACATGGATCATAACACCAAAACTCCTGCCAATAGCCACCTACCCAAATTTCAACACATTTGCTATCTGTATTTGCAATCATTAAAAACTCTGCGTTTACTCCTTCTACAGTATTCTCTAAACTCTCTATGGCATCTCTCTCTTCCTCGCTTAATCTAGGTAAAAGAAACCCTTTATCTGTTGAAAATAAATCAAGAATTGCAGCAGGATGTGCTGTTCTGTCTTCATTGCTAATAGAAACCTGAGAATAAACAGATGATGAGAAGAAGGATAATAAAAGTATTAATACTACTAAATTCATTTTTACAATTATTTTATTAAATAAATAAACCATTAATTTTTACTATAAATTATTATCAGAAAAAAATTTAATTAACAGCAAATTTTTGCTGTTAATTAGGGATATTAATAAACATTTAAAAATCACATTATCTTCTTAATTCTTAATACAACGAACTGTGCGACCACCCATCCTTGCAGGATCAGTCATACCGGCTTCAGTTGAAGTAAATCTCAACCCTATAGCTTTTGTATCATAAACTGTACTTGACCAATATCGACCTGAAGTTGTAGCATATATTGAACCATTTGGAGCACGACGTCCGGCAATAGTAAGTTTGATATCTGAAGTAAAAGCGTCATATCTATTTTCCCAACCACCATCATCAAATCTTGCTTCATCAATCCATTCTTGTTCTGTTGGAACTCTCCAGCCATCAGGACAAGGATTATTTAATACTGTACCATCATCATACTGCCATAAATCATCGTTTGGAGTCTCTCTCCAATCATCCCATGGGGCAGTGCTAATAAACATATCATGTCCGGGATTATCAGAATCACTAAGATCGGTGGTTTCATTAGAATCACGATATTGGTGACCATCATCTAGTCTTCCCCACTGAAAAAGATCTCCTTGAAAATCTGAATCATCATATGATTGAGGTTCAAAAGTTTCCGGAATTGCTTCATCGTAAGAAACTGAACCTAGGTTTCTATCCATCCAGGTTCTACCGGTTACAGAACTTACAATTTTACAGTAAGTCAGTTCTTTTTCATGAACAGTAGCCTGATTGTATGTAAATGTAATTTGAACACACTCAAAAGGTTCCGGCTCGTAACACCAAAAGTCTTGCCAACCATCAATCCACAATTCTATACATTGGGTTTCTGTATTAAAAATCATTAATGACTCGGCAGGATCATTAATATTATCTCTATCGGAAGTTTCCATACGAGGTAATAAAAATCCTTTGTCATCTGAAATTAAATCTAAAACAGCTGAAGAATGATTTTGTTGATTTGCTTTATCGCTAATAGATATTTGAGAATAGCTTGATAATAAACATGCTATCATAAAAATTAATAACCCAAGTTTTTTTGTTTGCATTTTAACTGATTTTAATTGAAAAAATAATTATATTTTTTTGCTATTTTTAAAATAATAAAACTACACAATCGGTATTTAATTTTGACAAAATTACATTTTTTTTAATAATTTTTAAAATAAAGCATACTACAAAAAATATTATTATAATAATTTAAATCTTAATAAAAATTAATGTACCCATTTTCAATTCTATATATAATAACAAAAGGTCAACTAAAAAAACTATAATTTTTAGATTTAATTATCTATTTGCTATAAAAAAGATTATTTTTTTCTTTTTTTTTTAACTTTGCAAACAATACTTTTAAAGGAAAAAATTAAGTTATTTGAAATAATTGCAATAAAATGAATTTTAAAGAAAAAACCGACTTATCTGTTGTTGAAAGCATAATAAACAGCTATCCAAAAGAGCAGTCAAGTTTGATTTCAATTCTTCAAGATATTGAAACCGAGTTTAAATATATACCAAGTGACGCGATAAACCTTGTCAGCCAAAAACTAGATGTGTCATCAAGTCACATATACTCTGTAATATCTTTTTACAACTGTTTTCACTTGTCTCCACAAGGCAACCACAGAGTTGACATCTGCCAGGGAACTGCCTGTCATGTGAGAGGCAGTGGGATGATCGCCGATCAAATCACCTCCGAACTTGGCATAAAGCCGGGAGAAACAACTCCCGACGGAGAAGTTACAATTAACAATGTTAACTGCGTAGGAGCATGTGCCCTGGGGCCTGTTGCTGTTATTGACGGGAAGTACTATGGCGACTTAACACTTAAAAAACTATCAAAAGCTATTAAACATCATTGTTCATGCAAAGAAGAGCAAAAAACAGAAACTAAGAAAGAAAAAACAGAGCAATCTTCTATCAAATTATCAAGCATTGAACAACTTAATACTTATAGAAAAGAGTTAATTAAAAAAACTCCCTTAGATACGAAATTTATTCTTATATGTGCAGGGACCGGTTGTATTGCAAACGGAGCAGTTGAAGTAGCAGAAAAACTTCAAGAAGAACTCGACAAAAAACAGTCTAATACTCCAATAAAATTAGGCATAAAAAAAACAGGATGCCACGGATTCTGTGAAAAAGGGCCTTTAGTGTATTTTTATCCTAATGGTGCTTATTATACAGGTGTAAAAACATCTGATATTGAAGAAATAGTTGAAAAAACGGTTATAAAAGATGAGGTTATTGAACGACTGTTTTACAAAACTCCCGATAAGAGCATGTCTATCGGAGAATATGAAAAAATTCCTTTTTACTCAAAACAAAAAAGGAATGTATTAAAGAACAACACTCTAATAGACCCTGAAAGCATAAATGACTTCATATCTCATGGAGGATATATCGGACTTTCTAATGCATTATTCAATCATACACCTACAAGTGTAATTGAAGAAGTAGAGAACTCCGGTCTTCGTGGCTGTGGTGGTGGTGGTTTTCCGGCAGGCAGAAAATGGAGATCTTGTGTTAACGCCGAAGGAACAACAAGGTATATTGTTTGCAATGGAGATGAAGGTGATCCGGGAGCTTTTATGGACAGAAGTATAATGGAAGGTAATCCTTATTTGGTAATCGAAGGAATGACAATCGGTGCTTATGCCATTGGTGCTGAAAAAGGATATATCTACGTTAGAGAAGAGTACCCGCTTGCTGTTAAAAGATTAGAAAAAGCAATAGAAATATCTCGTGCATACGGTCTTCTTGGCAAAAACATTTTAGGCACCTCTTTTAATTTTGATATTCAAATAAATCGTGGTGCAGGTGCCTTCGTATGCGGTGAATCCACTGCTCTTATGCAATCTATTGCCGGATTTATCGGAGAACCTCGTGCAAAATACATTAGATCTGTCGAAAAAGGCCTCTATGACCAACCAACTGTTCTTAACAATGTGGAGACATTTGCTAATGTACCTCTGATTTTGGAAAAAGGTGCTGAATGGTTTGCATCTTCCGGGACAGAAAAAAGCAAAGGCACTAAAGCTTTCTCTGTAGTTGGCAAAGTAAAAAACACAGGTCTTGTTGAAGTTCCTATGGGTACCACTCTTAGATCTATTATTTATGAAACATGCGGTGGTATTTTGAACGATAAAAAATTTAAGGCCGTGCAAACCGGAGGACCGTCAGGTGGATGCTTGCCTGAAAACAAACTAGACCTTGAAGTTGATTTTGACTCACTGACTAAAGAAGGGTCTATGATGGGTTCAGGAGGCATGATCGTAATGGATGAAGATACTTGTATGGTTGATGTAGCTCTATATTTCACAAACTTCCTTCTTAATGAATCATGTGGAAAGTGCGGAGCATGTAGAATGGGTCTTTCTGCAATGAGCGAAATTCTTAAAAGGATTTGCGATGGAAAAGGAGAAAGCTCTGATATTGAATTAATAAAAGAACTTGGAAAAGTTCTTGAAGATTCATCGCTCTGCGGACTGGGAAAATCTGCTCCTAATCCGGTAATGAGTACTTTAGAGCACTTCCTGCATGAATACGAATCTCATATCATTGATAAAAAATGTCCTGCAAAAGTTTGTAAGGCATTAATTACTTATGAAATTAACGATAATTGCACAGGTTGTACCCTTTGTGCAAAAGCTTGCCCTCAAAATGCAATCTCAGGAGAAAAGAAGAAGAAGTTTATTATTGATTCTTCTGCCTGCGACAGATGTGGAGTATGTAAAGGGGTTTGTAATTTTGATGCAATAAGCATATATTAAAACAGTATTATTTTGTTAAATGCAAAACAAAAAAAATGACAGAAAAGGTTAAAATAACAATAAACGGAATAGAAGTCGAAGCTGATAAAGGTATATACTTACTTGATGTAATAAGAAAAACAGGAATTGATATTCCGACTTTATGTAATCATGAATCATTAGCTCCTGCCGGAGAATGTCGGCTTTGTTGCGTAGAGGTAACAAAAAAAGGTGGATGGCCAAAGATTGTAACTTCTTGTCTTTTCCCTGTTGAAGAAGGGCTCTCGGTATCAACTATATCAGATAACGTTGTTAAAAATCGAAAAACCCTGCTACAATTATATCTATCCAACTCACCGGATTCAGATGTAGTAAAAAACATAGCACGCTTTTACGGTGTTAACAATACTACTTTCCCCTCTCATGAAAACACTAACGACTGTATAAAATGTGGAATGTGCATCAGAACCTGCCAAAATCTTAGCACTAGCGCCATTGCTGCTCTTAACAGAAGTACGCAAAAAGAAATCGGACCGGGAAAAGATGCTGCAGAAGACTGTACGGCATGCTTGGCATGTTCCTACATCTGCCCTACCGATTTTATAAAAACTAAAAGAGAAGGAGAAAAACTTACAATTTGGAATAAAGAATTTAATGTCCCCGTTTGTAATGTTGATTCAGAAAAATGTACTGCTTGTAGCATCTGTGAAGAAGTTTGTCCTTTTTCTATTCCTTGTGTCTCTTTGTTCCGTGATGGAAGTGCAACAGCATATATAAACGAAAAAGACTGTATTGGCTGTGGAATTTGCCCGGGAATGTGTCCAAGTGGAGCTATTTCTCAAAAGCCCCTTGACCCTGTTAAAAACATGGTTTTAGACTTAAACAAAATCAATGTTAAAGGCAAAAAAGTAGTTTTCTCGTGCTCTCGCTCTGATACAAACAGAGATGATGTTATCCTTGTTCCATGTATTGCAAAGGTTAGTCTTGATACAATATTTGAATGTATAGCTGCCGGTGCTGATGGTATTGCTCTTATGTGTCGCGACCAGAAAACATGCCCGTATGGCACAGGTGGAGAAATGGCAGAAAATCAAATACCTGCTATCAAAGAAATAATTGAGAATATTGGAATTGATAAAGATATTATAACATTTATAAAACCTGAATATGGAAAAGAAGGACCGGATAAAGCCGTAGATTTTTACAGAGATAACAGTTTCTCAAATCCTTTAAAGGTTTACAAAAACGACTTCTCGTCAATAGGGTTTGATAAGGTATTAAATATATCTCAGTGGATTAAGCAACAAGAAGAGTTGGACAGCAAAATCCCCGAAGCGCTAAAGGATGTTTTTGATGAAAAAGGACAAGCAGCACTATATTTAGGAAATGAGCCTATTTATGACACACTGCTATCTCTTACAGGTGAAAATAA
>PWLF01000140.1 GCA_003559475.1 Bacteroidales bacterium | reverse complement strand
TTAATCACGATAGTGCAAAATATAAAAAATTGTTAAAAAATCTTTTAAGTAAAATAAAATCATTAACTTTAATATTCTAAACATAAAGACTCTATTTTATGAAGAATTACACACGTCGAAAATTTATAAAAAATTTAGCTGGTATACCAATTATTTTTTCTTCAACATTTGGTTTGGCAAGTAGTGTTTTTTCAAATAAAAAATATGGAGCTATGATAAGCACAAATAGTTATGAGCCTAAATATTTACAACTTCATCGTTCAGGAGAGTTGAAAAAACGTGCTGATATACTATGGGATATGATGAGGAGTTGTGATATTTGCCCAAGAGAATGTAATACTAACAGGATAAGAGGAAGCCGAGGAGATTGTAAGGCTAATTCAAATTTAGAGATTTCTTCATATCATGCTCACTTTGGAGAAGAGGAGGAACTTGTTGGCAGGAATGGTTCGGGGACTATATTTTTCACTAACTGCTCATTATTATGTGTTTTTTGCATAAACTATGATGTTAGTCACAAAGGTCGCGGTAGGCAATATACTACTGATAGTCTTGCTAATATGATGTTAGCATTACAAAAACATGGTTGCCATAACATAAACCTTGTTACACCAACACATTATTCACCTCATATATTACGTGCTATTGACTCAGCTGCAGGCAGAGGGTTAAAACTCCCAATAGTATATAATACCTGTGGATGGGAGAAGTTAGAAATACTTGAGTTGTTAGATGGTGTTGTTGATATTTATTTGGCAGATTTTAAATATGGAGACAACGAAGCAGCAGACAATTACTCTGCAGGGGCTTATGATTATCCGGAAATAACAAAAAAAGCACTTACAGAGATGCATAGACAAGTAGGAACTGCCAGGGCTAACCCGAAAACAGGTCTTATTGAAAGAGGTTTAATGGTCCGCCATTTGGTAATGCCTGAAAATGTTTGCAGAACTGATTTAATAATGCAATGGATAGCAAATAATCTACCCAAAGACACATATATTAATATAATGTCTCAATATACTCCTATGTATAAAGCATTTGACTACGATAAAATATCCAGACGAATTACGGTTTCTGAGTATCGTCAAGCCATTAATTATGCAAAGGATGCAGGATTAACAAATATAAAAACACAAGGTAGGATATAAGATTACTTGTCTAATAAAAGAAAACTTATCCTGCATTTAAAAATAAAAACAACGGAGCTATTTCTTATCCAAAGAATCTACTATAGCTTTAAAAGCTTTAGGCTCATTCATTGCAAGATCGGCTAAAACTTTACGATTTATTTTAATATTGTTTTTATTAAGTTTTCCCATAAACTGAGAATAATTCATATTATATTGTCTGGTAGCAGCATTTATTCTTAATATCCATAAGCTTCTAAAGCTTCTTTTCTTATTGCGTCTATCTCTATATGAATAAGATTGGGCTTTTTCCCATGCATTTTTAGCAACTGTCCAAACATTTTTTCTGGCTCCAAAGTATCCTTTGGTCTTTTTCAGCAATTTTTTTCTTTTAGTTCTTGCTGCAACTTTATTAACTGAACGTGGCATAATTAGTATTTTTTTTTGCTTAGCGCTTTCTTAAATATAGAAAGACTTTATTGAGCTAAAACAAATCGTTTATAAAAAATTAAACATTTAACATTGACTTAATATTATTTTCATCACTTTTGTGCACATAGCTAGTTTTAGTAAGATTTCTCTTACGTTTTTTTGATTTTTTAGTCAAAATATGGCTTTTATATGCATGTTTTCTTTTAATTTTTCCGGAGGCGGTAAGTGAGAACCGTTTTTTTGCACCGGATTTAGTTTTTACTTTTGGCATTATAAACTCCTATTATTTTTAAAAATTACTATTAATACTTACTATTTATTATTTTGCTTATTTTTTTGGAGACACAAGCATAATCATTCTTTTTCCTTCTAATTTAGGCATTTGTTCAACTTTGCCATATTCTTCAATTTCCTGAGCAAATTTAAGAAGAATAACTTCGCCTTTATCTTTATAAACGATAGTTCTCCCTTTAAAAATCACATATACTTTAAGTTTCGCTCCTTCTTTTAAAAATTTTTTTGCATGATTCAGTTTGAAATTAAAGTCATGGTCATCTGTATTAGGCCCCATTCTAATTTCTTTAGTAACAACTTTAGCAGCATTAGCTTTAATTTCTTTTTGCTTTTTTTTCTGTTCGTATAAAAACTTTTTATAATCCATAACCTTACAAACAGGTGGATTAGCTTTAGGGGCTATCTCAACTAAATCAAGGTCAAACTGATCAGCAATTTCCAATGCTTCTTTTATTGGAAGAATTCCTTCTTCAATATCTTCTCCTACAACCCTAACTACAGGTGCTTCAATTCTTTCATTAATTCTATGAGGATCCTGTTTTTTTCTAAAACCTCCTCTTCTTGGACCACGTTGTTTATTAAACGACTTATCTATAATTAAAACCTCCTAATATATTTTGTTAAAAAAAAGATTTATTTACAATTTAAAAATCTAATATAGAATTAATTTCGTCAACAACTATTTTTGCAAAGTCATCAACTGAATATGTTCCCATATCTCCTTGTTGATGTTTTCTAACTGAAACTGTATTATTTTGTTCTTCTTTTTCGCCAACTATCAACATATAAGGGATTTTCCCTGTTTCCGCATCTCTTATTTTCTTCCCAGTTTTTTCATTACGTTCATCTATGCGGCTGCGAAGTTCGTAATTTTTTAACAAATTTAAAACTTTTTCGGCATATTTTTGATATTTTTCGCTAATTGGCAAAATTATAATTTGCTCCGGAGTTAGCCACAATGGGAATTTCCCGGCACAATGTTCAGTAAGGACAGCGACAAATCTTTCCATTGACCCAAATGGTGCTCTGTGAATCATTACCGGTCTATGCTTTTTATTATCACTCCCTACATACTCCATATCAAATCTTTCGGGCAAATTATAATCAACCTGAATTGTTCCCAGTTGCCATTCTCTATTTAGTGCATCTTTAACCATAAAATCGAGTTTTGGTCCATAAAACGCAGCTTCTCCTTTAACTACTTCAGTATCAAGGCCTTTTTCATTGGTTGCTTCTATAATAGCTTTTTCGGCTTTTTCCCAATTTTGTATAGTGCCGATATAGTTTTCCATTTTATCAGGGTCATGCAAAGATATTTGAGCTTTATAATCTTTAAATTCGAGTGCTTTAAAGATTAGCATTATAATATCTATAACTTTAATAAACTCTTCTTTTAACTGGTCCGGTCTACAAAAAATATGAGCATCATCTTGCGTAAAACTTCTTACTCTTGTCAAACCATGCAATTCGCCACTTTGTTCATATCTATATACCGTTCCAAACTCTGCAAATCTAACAGGCAAATCTTTATAAGAATATTGTTTTGATTTAAATATTTCACAATGGTGCGGACAATTCATTGGTTTAAGGAAGAACTCTTCATCCTCATTCGGAGTTTTAATAGGCTGAAAAGAGTCTTTCCCGTATTTTTCATAATGTCCGCTTTGTATATAAAGATTTTTATTTGCTATATGAGGTGTAATAACTTGTTGATAACCTGCTTTTAACTGAACTTTTTTAAGAAAGTTTTCCAATATTTCTCTAATTTGCGCACCTTTAGGCAACCATAAGGACAAACCTTGCCCTACATTTTGAGAAAAAGTAAAAAGTTCCATTTCTCTTCCAATCTTTCTATGGTCTCTTTTTTTTGCTTCTTCAAGCATTTCAAGATACTCGTCAAGCAATTTCTTTTTCGGGAAAGATATGCCATAAACTCTTGTCAGTTGCTTGCGAGACTCGTCACCACGCCAATATGCCCCAGCTATGCTTATAAGCTTAACAGCTTTAATTGGGGAGGCATCCATTAAATGAGGCCCTTTACATAAATCAACAAAATTTCCTGTTTTATAAAAAGTAATATTTCCGTCTTCAAGTTCATTTATCAACTCAACTTTATACTCATCATTCTTGATTTTATAATATTCAAGTGCCTTATTTTTAGGCATTTCCTCTCTATTGAAAGTATGCTTTTGGCTGACATACTCTTTTATTTTTTTTTCAATTTTTGGTAAATCTTCGGGGCGCAATACTTTATCTCCAAAGTCGATGTCATAATAAAACCCATTATCAATATCAGGTCCTATTCCAAATTTTGCTCCGGGAAACAGTTCTTCTATTGCGGCTGCCATAAGATGAGCAGTTGAGTGCCACATAGTTGCCTGACCTTCTTTATCATCCCAAGTATGAAGTTTAATATGTGCGTCTTTTGTAATTGGACGATTCAAATCCCATACTTCATCATTGACAGAAACCGAGAGCACATTTCTGGCTAATCCCTCGCTTATGCTTCTAGCAATTTCAATTCCGGTAACACCTTTATTGAATTCTTTAACAGATTTATCAGGCAATATAATTTTTATCATGTGCATTTTATTTTTGCGGGTGCAAAGATACAATTTTATTAAACTATTTTTAAATTTAGCTTAAATTATTTTTTTTTAATATTATACTTTGGTTTTGATTCTTCTTATCATGCATAGTTTGTGAGAGTATTCCTTTTTTTCTTCATCAAATATACCTTTTTTATCATACTTATCTATTTTAACCATTCCATGAGCATGAATTATTGATTTGGAGTTTAAAGATATTCCTACATGTTTTATTTTATTGTTTTCATCAAAAAAAAGCAAGTCGCCGGGTTGAATATTATCAAAATCATTTATTTTTTCACCTTCTTCAGCTTGCAAATAGGCATCACGCTTTACATTTACTCCTGCTAATTTAAATGCCAGCTGTACTAATGCTGAGCAATCTATTCCCATAGGCGACCGCCCACCCCATAAATAAGGAGTGTTAATAAAAAGTAAAGCATAATCAACATGCGTTTTTTTATCATTGCAGTTTAGTTCTCCATCATATTTAAAAGATTTTCCAGCTAATGAAAAAATCCTGTCATTAATGTTATAAATATCAGACCCTGCAGGGATTAGATAAGAACACCCACTTTTTAAATCTTTCACTACACCGATCAAACTTGATACTCTTATAGGTTTTTTTGAAGCCAGTTCATTAAATTGCTCTTCATCCAATAATGATATTTGATTTTTCGATATCCAGCCTTCATAATTATCAAAAAAAGTTTTTATATATAGCCATTTGTTATTATCATTTTTCAAAATATTAAACATTTCGCCCCATATTAATTGAGTTACAAGTTCACTTTTATCATCAGGATTTTCCCTAACAGGAATAACGCTTAATAAACAAATGCCTTTATTCATTTCCAAATTATTAAATTTTTTTATATATAAAAAAGTTATACTTTTGTTCTGAACAAAAATAACTATTTTAGTGTTCTTCAAAAAAAAATAATTGATTAAGTAATATTTTTTTTATGTCACGAGCAAATATTTCCTTTTTATTAAAATTTAGCCTGCTTTTTATTTTTTTAATATTAACAAAGGTAACTCTTTATTCACAAACAGGAGTTATAAAAGGCAGAGTATATAATGAAAAGAATAATGAGCCAATGCCTTTTGTAAATATTATTATATCAGGTACGACTATTGGAAGCACTTCTGATTTTGACGGGAATTTTATTTTCAAGGGACTTGAGCCCGGCAATGTTAAGTTGGAAGCTTCTTTTGTTGGATTTGAGAGAGTTTTGACTGAAGAGATAAGAGTTACAAATGCACGAAACGCTAATATTGACATAGGGATGCGGGAAGAGCAATTTCAGTTGGAAGAGGTAGTTATTGAGGCCTCTCCATTTCAAGAGAGAGAAGAAAGTCCTTTATCTTTAAGAAGGATAAGTGCATCAGAGATTGACGCCAATCCCGGTAGTAACAGAGATATTTCCAGAGCAATTCAAGCCTTGCCGGGAGTTGCCTTTACTCCTGCGTTTCGCAATGATGTTATAATTCGAGGGGGTGGCCCAAATGAGAACAGTTTTTTTATTGACGGTGTAGAAATTCCAAATATAAACCATTTTGCTACTCAAGGTTCGGGTGGTGGTCCTGTTGGAATTATTAATGTAGATTTTATAAGAGAAGTTGAAATGTACTCAAGTGCATTTCCGGCAAACAGAGGGGATGCTCTTAGTTCCGTTTTCGAATTTCGCCAAATCAGAGGTTGTGATGAAAGACTTAACTACAGAGCAACTCTTGGAGCCAGCGATCTTGCATTAACTATAGATGGTCCAATTTCAGATAATACTACAATGATTTTTTCGGCTCGAAGGTCATATCTGCAATTTTTATTCGCTTTACTTGAATTACCTTTTTTGCCTACTTACAATTCTTTTCAGTTTAAAACAGACACTAAACTCGATGAAGTTACAGATTTAACTTTTATCGGCATAGGGGCTATTGATCAATTTAATCTTAATTTAGATGCAAATGACACAGATTTACAAAGATATATATTAGATTATCTGCCAGTTAATGAGCAATGGAATTATTCTTTAGGTGGGGTTTACAGAACATTTAGGAATGATGGCTTTGACAGAATAATCATTAGCAGAAATATGTTGCGCAACTTTTCATATAAGTATGAGGATAATGATGAAAATAACCCAAGAACATTTGATTACGAATCGGATGAGATTGAAAACAAGATACGGTATGAAAGGGTTACAGAAGTTGGAGAATACAGGTTAATGTATGGAGCCGGAGGAGAATATGCAAGATACTTAAATAACACATACAGGCAGGTATTTTTCAATAATGAAATATCTGAAGTATCATATAATTCCTCTTTAGATATTTTTAAATATAGTGCATTTTCTCAAATTTCAAGGAGATTTATAGATAGCAGACTTTCTTTGTCTTTAGGTATAAGGACAGATGCAAACTCTTATTCTTCAATAATGGCAAACCCGTTAGACCAGCTAAGTCCAAGAATTTCATCTTCATATAATCTAACGGATCAAACTTCAATAAATTCGAGCGTTGGAAGATACTACCAATTACCACCATATACTACTATGGGTTTCAGAGATGAAGATGGATTACTTATTAACAAAAATAATAATTTGAGTTATATAAGTTCAGATCATTATATTTTGGGCATCAGTCATTTCCCTGCTCGACTTTCAAAAATATCTATAGAAGGGTTTTATAAAACTTATGACAACTACCCTTTTTCGTTAAGTGATAGTGTCCCTATAGGAGCGAAACCTGTTGATTTTGGGGCTTTTGGCGACGAGGAGGTTTCTTCAATAAGTACAGGAAGAGCTTTTGGAGGAGAATTATTATACAGAGAGCAAAGATTTGAGGGGTTAAATGTAATACTATCCTAT
Organism: Bacteroidales bacterium; assembly: GCA_003559475.1. Taxonomy (GTDB): domain Bacteria; phylum Bacteroidota; class Bacteroidia; order Bacteroidales; family UBA7960; genus PUKZ01. The sequence goes on along the minus strand of PWLF01000140.1, from coordinate 15,106 downwards.
ACTTTTGTAAGGAGTGAGTTTAAAGACATTAGAAACAATGATTATATTCCCTCATCCTGGGACAACAGGCATATTATTAACCTAACAGCAACCCAGGAACTACCAAACAATTGGGATGTTGGGTTTAAATGGAGATTTTCAGGAGGGGCTCCATATACTCCTTACGATCTTGAGTTGTCTTCTCAACGAGATGCCTGGGATATTAAAAGACAAGGGTATTTAGACTATAATAATTTTAATGCAGAGAGGTTACCTCTTTATCATCAGCTTGATTTAAGAGTTGACAAGAAATATTTTTTCAACAATTATTCTTTAATGCTTTATGTTGATATTCAAAATGTTTATAATTTTCAGCAAGAGTTAGCGCCATTTTTAATAAGAGAAACCGACGAGTTGGGCAATCCTCTACCTGCTGAAACCATTAATGGAGAAGAAGTTTACAGTTTGAAAAAGCTCGAAAATAAAGCCGGAAATATTTTACCAAGCATAGGAATAATGATAGAATTTTAGTTAATCTTTTAATTTTTAATAAATCAAATTATGAAATCAACTAATCTTATAAGAATTTTCTCACTTTTATTTTTCACTCTATTCTTTATTGAATACACTTATGCTCCATGCGAATATCGTGAGCAACAACGATGGTGGCAAAGAACAAGCACAGATATAGAAATTGAAGAAATTAAAACACTTGAAGAAAAAGAAGGATACAATGTAATAATTGAGTTTACTAAAGGAGAGCATTTCAATCATCCATTGATGGCCTTTTGGATAGAAGATACTAAAGGCAATTATATACAAACTTTATATGTTGCAAAATCCATAGCCAAGGGATATTTTAGACACGGTGATGCTTCAAGTGGCAGATGGGAGCCAGGGCCAGTAAGAAGACCTGCAGCTCTTCCTTACTGGGGGCATAAAAGAGGTGTTAAAGCAGACGACGGGTACTATATTCCAACCGTTGACAACCCAATGCCGGATGCCGTTACAGGAGCTACACCAAAAAACAACTTTAGAATTATTTCAAAAATCAAAAAAGATATACCGGAAAAATTTAACATTTTAATGGAAATAAATCAGTCATGGAATTGGAATCACTATTGGCACAATGACAAGTACCCTGATGACGAGCACTATAAAACTTCAAGCCAGCCTGCCGTAGTTTATATGGCGACCATAGATGTTAACAACACGGAAAAAGAATATAACATGAGACCAATAGGTCACAGTCATTGGTCAGGTAAAAGCGGCAATCTTTTCGAAGACTTAAGCACACTAACTACAGCACTTGAAATTGCAGATTCTGTTAAGATAAAAATTTTATATTAACTTTGCTCTTTAAAACTTATGAATATTAAAGTAAAAAATATTAAATATTCATTATAAATAAAGATTTAAAAAGATAATGAGCAACCTATCAAAAAAAATATTTGATTTTTTACCTGCCATTTACAAGATTTTTTTGTTTTTAATTAGCATTTTTTTAATTGTTCAATTATTTCCCAGACAAGTTGGATTTCAGTATGAATTCCAGCAAGCGCGTCCATGGATGTATGATGACCTTCTAGCGCCATTTGATTTTGCAATTTTAAAAACCGAAGATGAACTAAACAAAGAAAAACAAGAAGTTTTAGACACTTTTAAATACTATTACCATAAAGACATTATTATATATGAAGATATTTTAGAGAGTGTTAGTAAAAATATAGAGGATAGGGCTAAAACAGATTATACTAATACTATAATAAAGAAGGAAATATTAAAATTAGCTGAAGAAGTTTTATCTAACGTTTTTCTTGAGAAAGGAATTATTGATTTAAATGATACCATAATTGATAAAGAGTCGAATTACAAAATTCGTATACAAAAAAACCAAGTTATAGAAATAAAGGAATTATCAGATTTTCTTACTCTTTCAGAAGCATATAGTTACATAAAAGACACTTTAAACTATGCAAATAAAGAGTTTAAAGATATCAATATTACAAAATTTTTAAAACCTTTATTATGGGATAAATTAACTCCTAATGTTATTTATAATGAAAGTTTAAACAATTTAACAATAGAGGAGAAACTATCAAATATATCTACTACAAAAGGGATGATACAGGAAGGGGAGATAATTGTTTCAAAAGGAGAATTAATAACAGCCGACAAATATCAGATATTAAAATCTTTCAAAGCCGAATACAATCATCAGATGGCAGATTATTCTTATAATTATATAGTTTATATAGGTCAACTTATTCTTGTTTCTATTTCAATTATAGCTTTAGCTTTATTTTTAATCACATTCAGAAAAGATATTTATGCAGATAACAGAAAGATTGTATTAATATTAGTTTCTATACTTTTCATGGTATTATTAACAAGTATAGTTGTAAAGCACAGTATTGATCTTTTATATTTAGTTCCTGTCTGTATAATACCTATTGTTATTCGCTCTTTTTTTGATAATCGTCTTGCATTATATGTTCATATTATCACTATAATACTTATAGGATTTATGGTTCCAAAGAGTTTTCAATTTGTTTTTTTACAGTTTATTGCAGACATAATTGCAATTTTAAGTATAGTAACCTTACGTCGGAGATCTCAGATTTTTTTTACTGCGGCTTTAATATTTTTAACCTATTCAGCTGTCTTTACAGGTTTATCATTTGCTCAAACCGGGACATTTTGGGATATTGATTATATGAATTACGGATATTTTGCGGGGAGTGCTGCTTTGACATTATTTGCATATCCGATTATTTTCATGTTAGAGCGTATTTTTGGGATGCCAACTGATTTTTCATTATTGGAGTTATCAGATACAAACAACCGTCTTTTAAGAGAGTTAAGCATGAAAGCTCCGGGCACTTTTCAGCATTCTCTACAAGTAGCAAATTTAACCGAGGAAGCGATTATTGAGATAGGAGGCAATCCTCTTTTAGCAAGGACAGGCGCTTTATATCATGACATAGGGAAAACCGAACACCCTATGTATTTTTCAGAAAATCAATCAACAGGAGTAAATCCTCACGAAGAGATTTCCTATGAAGAAAGTGCAGATATAATAATTGATCATGTTATAAAAGGAATAGAAAAAGCAAGAAAGTATAATTTACCGGAATACATTATTGATTTTATTCGAACTCATCATGGAACTAATACTGCTCGCTATTTTTATTTAATGTCTATTAAAGACAGCAGCGAGGATGAAGTTGACAAAAACAAATTTACTTATCCCGGGCCTAAGCCATTTAGCAAGGAGACTGCCGTACTTATGATGGCTGATGCGGTTGAAGCATCATCAAAAAGTCTTGAAAACCCTGATGAAAAAAGCATCAATGACCTTGTTGATAGTGTAATAAATGCACAAATAGAAGAAAAACAGTTTGAAAATGCAAATATCACATTTAAAGATATTACAAACGTAAAAAGAATACTAAAGCAAACGTTAAGTAATATTTTTCATATTAGAATTGCATATCCATCTTAGAATTAATATCTGAAAGTTTGGCGCATTCTTTAATATACTCCAAAGTATCCGGTCCTTTATTAAATAATAAATCAATTATGCTGAGATTTTTTTTAAATCCATGTTTGCTATCAAATACTTGATTATAAACCGGATATTTTATTTCAGGCAGTATTTTTTTATCCTTTTTCTTTGGGTTTAAGTTTATTCTAAAATCAATACAATTAACAATATTTTTTTCAAAGGAGTTTGAAAGTTTTATATCCTTTTCAACACCAATTTCTTGTAATATTAAAAATATCAATTTTGAATTAAAATCTATTAACCTATACATTTTATTTTGATAAAACGGTTCTAAGGCATCTTTATAATATAAGAAAAAAGGGGAGTTGCTGTAAGCTGAGCATATAGCACGCCAATGTATAATTTGCCAATTTTGCCGATAAGAGATTAGGACATCTTTTGTTTTTGATTTATTACCAAATGGTTTAATAACAGGTATATGCAAAGAGTTTACACCATTAGCTTCATAAATATAGCATCTGTTTCTGTATGTTTGTTTGGGATATGTTTCGTATGCTTCTAGCTCAACTTCTTCACAATTAATAAAATACATAAAGTATTCTATTGGTGGCAAATATGCTATTGAAAAAATACCTTTATTTATTTTACCACTACACATATTATTTATGATATTATATGTTTTTATATTTTTTTAATAACGTATTTAATTTGTGGCAAAATTAGCAAAAATGGATTATTTTTTATTAAAGATAAAAAACATATATAATAATTGGGATAATTATAATTATTAGAAAGGAGCAAAAAGATTGCTAGTCAAATATATCCGAATTGTCGTTATCGATTATGCAGCGTACACTGAACCCACTTGCTCTAGATGTTCCGGCAATACTTATGCTGTTACTCTGTATATACAGATATCGAGAATTGATGCCACTCACTGTACTTGACCAATAGGATCCACGGACACCATCACTATAGACTAAACCATTAAGACTGTATTTAATACCTGTCACCGTCAGTTTTAAGTCAGAGTTAAAAGCATCATCAGAACCCTTCCATTCATTATTCTGGCCAAATCCTACCTCCCTAAACCATTCTTCATCTGTCGGTAAGCGCCAGCCTTCAGGGCAGGGATTATTAATAATTTTACCATTATCATTTTGCCATAAATTATTATTTTGACCTTGACGCCAATCATTAGGATCTGAACTTGTAGTTATAAAACTACTATGTCCCGGGTCATCTGTAGAGCTAAGCTCACTAGTTGTATAGCTTTCCAATAACTGATGCCCATCATCTAATCGTCCCCACTGAAAATAATCTCCATAAAAATTATAATCATTTTTTGATTCCGGCTCATGAGTACGAGGTTCTTGAACATCATAAGAAACAGCCCCAAGATTTCTGTCCAACCAACATTGTTTAGCATCGGTTGATACAGTACGATAGACAACATCTTGTCCATTATATTTAAAAGCAACTTCTTTTATATCATCACATGGATCATATTCGTCTGTTTCAACAGATACAACATTTGAGGACTTAGAAATTCTTCCGCAACAATTTTCTGCATAAACTCTGTAATAATATTGAGTTTCGGGATCTAATCCTGAAATTACATACTCGTTTCGTTTTCCAACATTTTTCTGTTTAAACCCACAAACGAAAGATGAAAAATTGCTATCTTGAGAAACATCAACCTTGTAGTGTGTTTCCAAAGAATTATTTTTAGCTGTACTCCAACTTGCAGTAAACTCGAATTCTTTAATTTCGGAAGGTTCTTTTGCAATTGGCTTACCCGGTTCCGGGCATAAACACCAAAACTCATGCCATTCATTAACCCAAATATCAATACAATCACTTGTAGTATTAAAAATAAATAAAGATTCTGCAGGATCATTAATACTATTTCTTTGCTCTTCTGTCATACGAGGCAACAAAAATCCTTTATTTTCAGAAATAAGGTCCAAAATTGCTGAGGGATGAGCTTGGTCTTCGGGGTTGTCGCTAATTACTATCCTTTGCTGCGAATAGCTAACTGCACAAAACACAATCATCAGCAGAGCTATAAATTGTTTTTTGGTTTTTTTCATTTTTGTAAAATTATTTTAAGCATTTTTATAAAAACTATGAATAAAATAACTTGGTTTGATTTATACTAGATTATTTAAAAATTTATAGTTATTATTTTCGATAACTCAAAGAATAAATAAAAAAACTATATTAATTACATGTATATTGCTTTTTTGACAAACAAAAATAACTACATATATTGATAATCAAATTGTTTTTCAACATATTGCAGTTTTTTTAAGACAAGGACAAATATATTAATTTTTTGTCAATAAAAAAATTAAAAAAACAAAAAATTTACTTTAAAAAAGTAAAAAAAGACGATTTGATAGCTTCTAGTCGACTTAAAACATAGATTATATAAAGGATATATGAATTCTTAAATCTAAATGAGAATTGTTAATAAAAAGTATTTTTGTTTAAAAATACCACAAAATAATTAATATCAATCTAAAACTTTTTCAATTATTCCTCCTCCTATCACATCCTCATTTTCATAAAACACAGCCGATTGCCCGGGTGTAATGGCTTTAACTTCCTCATCAAGAACAATTTTCGCTTTTTGATTATCAATTATATTGACAGTTCCTGCATGACCTTTATTATTATATCTTATTTTTACAACTGCCTTTATACCATCCGGAATTTCATTATATTTAATGCTATTTATATCAGATACAATAAAAGATTTATTATAAACTTCATTTTCTTTACCAAGAACAATAGTGTTGGTTTCCGGGATTATTTTTTTAACGTATAGCGGCTCTCCTACAGCAATATTCAGTCCTTTTCTTTGTCCTATAGTATAAAACGGGTATCCTTTATGCCTTCCCAGTTCTTTTCCATGTACATCGACAAATTTTCCGTTATCAACTTTATCTTTAAGTCCCGGCACTTTATTAACTAAAAAATCACGATAGTCATCATTAGGGATAAAACAAATCTCATAACTTTCTTTTTTTTTAGCGATATTATCAAAACCTGCTTCCAATGCTAATTTTCTAATTTCATCTTTTTTAGAATTTTCGAGAGGAAATAAGGTGCGTTTCAAAAAGTCTTGTTTCAATCCCCACAAAACATACGATTGGTCTTTTTTATCATCTTTACTTTTTGAAAGAACAAATCTGTTATTTTTTTTTGATATTTGAGCATAATGACCGGTTGCTATATAATCACAAGACATTTCATCGGCTTGTTTTAATAACTCCCCCCATTTTATAAACACATTACATGCTACGCAGGGATTGGGAGTTCTTCCATTAAGGTATTCATTTATAAAGTTAGAGATAATATGCTTTTCAAATTCTTCTCTTGCATCCAGGACTTTATGAGGAATATTCAAAGACTCAGAAATTTTCTTTGCATCATTTATGGATTCGATACTACAACAACCGGTTTCTTTTTCATCACATCCTTCCTTAAGATAATCCCATACTCTCATGGTAATTCCAACTACATCATACCCTTGTTCTTTAAGCAACAATGCGGCGATACTGCTATCCAGCCCACCACTCATTGCCATTAAAACCTTTTTTTTACTCATTTATAACCGGCTATTTTTAATAAATAAAAATATAAAAGATTACTAATTTGAAGTTATAATAAAAATCAGAAGTCCTTTAAAATTCCATCAAAAAGTTCTTCATAAGGGTCTCCGAAAGGTTCTTTTAACTCATCACTGATTTCTTCTTGTTCGATAAATATCTGTTCATCAACCATTTTACCCTTATCAAACTCTACAATTTTTTCTACATCACCATTTTCCACATAGTGTGTCCACTTATCATGTCTAAAATTTTTACTGTAATGCCCTTCAATATTCACAGTGCCATCATCAAAATAAACAATATATTCTCCATGCCTTTTATCATCAACATAATAAGATCTAAGCCTAACTTTACCATTTTCATAATACTGCTCCCACTTTCCATCTTTTTTCCCATAATGATATGTTTCAACTTCCATGAGTTGCCCGGACCTGTAGTATGTTTTCCATACACCATGAGGTTCACCTTCATGATAATAAGTAGTCATTAACCTATCCCCTCTTTGATTATAAAATCTCCATGTTCCATGCCTTTCCCTGTTGAGATACTGTCCTTCTGTCATTACTTCTCCTTCAGGATAATAGAAAGTAGCTTGAACCAATTCTTCATCATCAATATAGAGTAATTCGGCTCTAACTCTTCCGCTTGGGAAATAGTATAAAAACTTTCCTACAGGAGTTCCATTTTTAAAATGCCCTTCATATCTGATATTGCCATTATCATGTCGTCCTCGCCAGTAGCCTGTTCTCTCACCATTATCATTAAAAACGTTTACTGTATCAGACTCTTTATCTTCAGCTTGATGCATTGCAGGAGGCGTAAATCTTTGCCCACTTATAAAATCCGCTGAAATCAAAAAAAACACAAATAAAGCTAAAATCTTTATCATAACACTTTTTATTTTTTTAATAAAATCCATTTAAATCTACCATAATTAACGAAAAAAGAACACCTATAATATTTTTGGTTGTTCTTTATCAATATTTTTTTTTAGCCAGTTTTTGAATTCAATTAAAGAAGAAAATCTTTCATTATATTCTATATCTTTAAATTCCTCACTATCTTGTTCATCTGAAATTAATACTGTAAACATATTAAGTCTATTTCCAAAGACAATATCTTTTGCTGAATCTCCTATCATTACGGATTTTTCGAATTCTATTTCAGGAAATTCTTTTTTAGCCTTTAGTCCCATTCCCGTTTCCGGTTTTCTGTCTTTACTCCCTGTTCCTTCCAAATCAGGGCAATGATAGACTCTATCAATTCTTCCTCCAGTTTTATTAATTTGATCACACATAAACCTATGTATTACATTAAGATCATTTTCCGTCATAATATTTTTAGCGATTCCTTGTTGATTAGTAACAACAAAAACTTTACCAAAAATTTTACTTAGTTCATTAACACTTTCCAAGACCCCATCAATGAAACAAAATTCATCAACATTTTTAATATAGTCATTAATAATTCTTTTATTAATAACTCCATCTCTGTCAAGAAACAGCGACCACGACTTATCAGGTTTAATCATTTTTAAATATTTTTTTTTCAATCCATTCACAAATAATATGACCGGTCATAATGTGCGCTTCTTGAATTCTGGCAGTATCATCAGAAGGCATATTAATAAGTATATCACAAAACCGGCTAATTTTTCCATCATTTTTTCCTGTTAACCCAATTGTATGCATTTCTTTTTCTTTAGCTGATTTTAATGCTAACACAATATTTTCGGAATTTCCTGAAGTAGATAAAGCGATTAGCACATCGTTCTTTTTCCCTGAAGCTTTAATAATTCTTTCATAAATAACATCAAACGAATAATCGTTTGCCACAGCAGTGATATAAGAAGTATTACAGTTTAAAGCTTCAGCATTTAAAGGAGGTCTGTCAAAGTAGTACCTTCCGGACAATTCAGCAGCTAAATGCTGTGCATCTGCTGCACTTCCGCCATTCCCACATATAAAAACTTTGCCTCCCGCATTATAACACTTAACTATTAAATCTATAGAATCTTTTACTTTTTGGATATAAGTATTATCGTTAAATAATTTTTCTTTAACTAATAACGATTCTTTAACTGAATTTTTAATTTTTTCGTTCATCTTTATAAAGATTTATTTATAGAAGTTTTTTTCAAACGCTGAAAACTCGGCTTTTCTCAGAACTATTTGCTTCCAAAAAGCTGCTAAAAAGCCTAAACCATAGCTAAAAATTTGCATATAGCTGGTTATAACCGACAACATTCCAATAATCAAATTTTTATTTTTTATAGAAGAATCTATAATTAATATTAAAATATGTAAAAACACCGGAATTAAGAAAATCCATGATAAAGTAAAAGACAAAACCAGCAATAATACTACTCCTAAGATGAAAGCTGTGGGTGCAGAATGAACAATTTTAAGAGATCCGGGGTGTTTTTTATGCAGGTTTATTCTTGCTATTCCTGAATTATATACCTGTTTAAAAAACTGCCTAAGATTTGTTCGCCTTTTATGATAGACATATGCTTCATTTATCAATTTTGTTTTAAAACCGTTTTTAAGTATTCTTAGGCTCATGTCAATATCTTCGCCAAACCTCATTTTTGAAAACCCTTTAGTTTTCTCAAAAACATCTTTTGAAAGTCCCATATTAAAACTTCTGGGATAGAACTTATCAACTTTTTCGCTTCCGCCTCTAATTCCTCCGGTTGTAAGAAATGATGTCATGGAATAATTAATTGCCTTTTGAATTTTTGTAAAATTTTTATGAGCTTTATCCGGACCGCCGAAAGCATCAACATAATCATTTTCTATACTATTTTTAACAATTTCAAAATAGTTTGGAGGCAAAACGCAATCAGAATCCAAAATAATAAAATAATTACCTTTTGCTCTTTCCATGCCATAATTTCTGCTTTGTCCTGGTCCTGAATTTGATTTAAAGAAATATCTTATATCCAATAGGTCATCATATTTTTTAATAACATTATCACTTTTAATTTCAGAACCATCTTCGACGATGATAACTTCAAAATCTTTGTTTGTTTGCTTTTTAAGGCTATCAAGCAACTCTTCAACTTCATCGGGTCTGTTATAAACAGGAATTATTATAGAAAACTTAAGATTTGTTACTTTATCCACATTAAACCTTTTAAAAATAATCAAATAGTTTTATCAATCAAATATTTATTTCTGTCTTGGCTGTTACGAGAAATGAGTTCACCCAGGAATCCGGCGACAAAAAGTTGCGTACCAAGTATCATCGCTAATATACCGAAATAAAACAGCGGTCGGTCTGTCATTTTATATTCAAACAAAAAGAATTTTGCATAAGCCAGATAGAGAGCTATCATAAATCCGGCAAAAAAAAGCAAAGAGCCAAGCATTCCGAAAAGGTGCATAGGTTTTCTGCCAAATCTTGTAACAAAAGTTATAGAAATCAAGTCAAGGAATCCATTAATAAATCTTTCGAAACCAAATTTTGTTTTCCCATGTTTTCTTGGTCTGTGCTTAACAACTTTTTCTCCTATTTTATAAAAGCCTGCCCACTTAGCAATGACGGGAATATAGCGGTGCATTTCGCCATAAACTTCTATTGATTTAACAACCTTATATTTATATGCTTTCAAACCACAGTTAAAATCGTTTAACTTAATACCGGTTACTAATCTTGTGATAAAATTAAATAATTTTGTAGGTATTCTTTTAGATAAGGGGTCATATCGCTTTTTCTTCCATCCACTGACAAGGTCAAAATTTTCTTCCGTTATCATTTTATAAAGTTCAGGGATCTCATCAGGGTCATCCTGCAAATCTCCATCCATAGTAATTACAACATTGCCGTTTGCTTTATTAAAACCTTCATTTAATGCTGCGGATTTCCCATAATTACGCTGAAACCTTATTCCTCTAACTGATTTATTTTTTGAAGAAATTTGCTCAATTACCTTCCATGAATCATCATTACTCCCATCATCAACAAAAATAATCTCGAATGAAAAATCATTTTTATTCATCACTTCACATATTTGATCATGAAGCTCTTGCAATGATTCCGACTCGTTATATAAAGGAATAATTACACTTATATCAGTATTTTTCATCTGTATTATTTAAATTATGAAAAATTATAAATCACAAAGATAAAATATAACCTGAATTATTACAATTTTTATTTATACTGGCTACGAAATTCTAAACACAAAAGTGGGCAAAGTTTATGAATTATTGTTTAATTAGTTGATTTACATTGCTTTTACCTACCATAAAATTTGGAGATTTTAACAAAAAATTAAAAAAGTTGTTTTGTACGTTCACTAATCAGGTTTGAATATGATGTTTTAAGTTTTTCAGGAAAAAAGCTATTTTGGATTATTTTGTCCCATTTACTTTCTGTATCTTCAAACTTTTTGAAAATATTTTCTATGGCTTTTCCCGGAATATGACACTTGTGCATGGCGGATTTGAAGTCGCTGTTATTAATTTTTCTTTTCTTTCCGTTAAGATTAAGTGCCATTTCTTCTGTATCGCCTTTCATAACAAGGGCAGAAGGCACCAAATCGTAGGCAGGACTCAGTGACCAGCCGACGTCAGGCTTTTTTATCAGCGAGAAATTCTTTAGGTGCATATCGGCATTGCCAGTGAGAAATGAAAATAAAAGTTGCTCAAAAAAGTTAACCACATCCAGAACAGGATTTGAAGAATATTTCAAAATCGCTTTACCTATCTGCTCGTAAGAACCTTTGTATTTATGTTCTGTAAGTCTTTCTGTAAGCTGGCACATATCTTCCATGTGGAATTTGCCTTTGGGTGTCCTGTCAATCCGTTTGGTTATATACGCCAGTGAGCCTGATGATAGTCTGATAAGACTGTGAGGCACTGTTTCAATGCCACTTGCTGAGGCAAGATTCATAGTTAAGTCCTCAAGCTCGGGCAGATTTGGGTATAATTCGAATGGAGGTTTGAGAATAAAGCTTCCCCAAAGTCCAACAATAGTGAATCGTTTAGGGTTGTGCCTATTTTTTTGCTTTTTGAGTTCCAGTGATAATTTCGGCTGTACACCTGTTACAGCAGACTGACTTTTAATAACCTGCTCCCCGAGTTTATACATCTCATCCTCAGAATATGGCAACAAAGGCGACACTGTAGTGCCAAAAAACTTCTTACTGCATGTAGCATGATAGTCACCCTCAGCTTCATTCAAAGCTTTATAGCAATATAAACATCTTTTTTCCTGCATAATCATTCAGTATTGCTTTGGTCAATTATACTTACAGCACCGATGCAATCGCGACAACAAGCAAGTAAAAGACCCATACGATCGCGTGCATCAATTTTCCAGTTTTTTTCCGCAATATCCAATAGCCATCCCTCTGGAATCAAGCCATCAAAAAATGGGAACAATATCTTACTTGCGTATGGTTCTTTGCGAACAGGCAAAGTAAGACTTACCGGCTCGGTTTCTTTTGAGACATAGTCTGCATGATATTTAAATACATATCCATCCTCTGTTTCGGACAAAACACCTGCAGGTATATCGTGGCAATATACTTCAGCTTTTCTCATCAATAAGAATATTTCGGTCCAATGGTACCGGACCAAGTTCATGACCAAACATATTTAAAACCTGGTTTACTTTGTCCATGCGCAGAGTTATTTTTCCCTGCTCTAAATCACGTATAAACCTTATACCCACACCCGATTTTACAGCAAGTTGCTCTTGGGTGATTTTTAGTTTCCGCCTCCTTTCCTTAACAAAATCCTGAAGGAGATTATTTTTCTTTTTCATAATTATACCCTTTAGGGTGCAAATATAATAATTTTTTATAAAATATACCCTATCGAGTATAAATAATTAATAAAAATTCTAAATTATACCTTTTAGGGTATAGTATTTTATTTTTGCATTTATTTTTTAACATTACAGTTAAAAGTAATGTATCAACCCGAATAAATCTGTTTTGGAAAAATAACGGTTCAAACCAAACTATTTTTCTCTCCTGTTGAGCAGTACAGTTTTCTCTTGTCGCTGTATGCATATATTAACCGAAAAAGTACCAGGTGTATTAATTGAAAAGTATCCACTTTGGTGCAAAAAAAAATAAGCCACGAATACACGAATAAAAAAACGAATTATTCGTGCATTCGTGGCAACAAAAATTAGTTCACAAATAGGAAAATCAAACTATTGTATATATTAACCGAAAACTTCCCACTATATTAATTGAAAAGTATCTAGGTTAAAAAAATAATTTCTTTTGTCGCCTAAATGACAAAAGGTAAAATTTATGATAACTATGGTAGATAAAAATCAAATATTATTAATGTATTTTACAGCGGTTATTATGGGTTATTGTTTGTCTGTTCAAGCCGTTCTCCTGCCACTTCAGGCAACATAATCGTGTTTGGTTCTCATTACCCGCGTCTTTGCCGCCGGGCTGAAATAAGCAACAATGATCATTTTAGTTTCAACAACCATTTCCATGCAGGAATAACTTTTATTTTCATATCCTTAACAGTGAATTCATCCTCTTCGCTGTCGGTAAGTATAAGCCCTTCCTTAAGATTATGGAAGATCAAAGCTTCAACCAGTCCATCAATTTCTCTTTCTTTTGTGGTTTGGTTGTAAACCGACCAGCTTACCTGAATGGCTTCCACTATTTTGTTTTTTTCTTTTATTACAAAATCACATTCATGCTTTTGAGAGTGATAGTAAACTTCTTTACCTCTGCGTATAAGCTCTATAAATACGAGATTTTCAAGCAGCCTGCCGTTGTCTTCAGAATGATGAAATCCTAATTCGCGAACCAATCCCAAATCAATAAAATATAGCTTCCTGGGGTTTTGTATCTGTTTTTTTACCGAAGAATCATATTTATTCACAAGAAACAACAAGTAGGTATTTTCCAAAAAACTAAGGTAGTTTTTAACCGTTGTTGCATTTTTAACACCAATAACCTTCATCAGACTATTGTATGAAAAAAGCTTCGATGTGTTGCTGGCGGCAAAATGAACAAGTTCTAGAATCTCCTTTTCATTGGTAAGGTTGTTTCTAACCATCACATCCCTGAATATTATGCTCTCGTATAGCGATTTAAGGTATTCATTATTGCCTGATTTCAAATAAGCGGGGAAACCTCCTTTCTTGAAATAGCTTAGAAAATCACTATATAATTGCACTTTTTCTTCGGTGCTGAACAAAGATTTCTGAGGAATGACCTTTTTGTGAAATGCCATAAATTCGGCAAATGAAAAAGGGAACATCTCCTGTCTGACATATCGCCCTGTAAGGTGTGTTCCAAGCTCACGGCTTAGCATTGAGGCATTTGAGCCTGTAATATAAATCTTGTTGTTATAATCGTACAAACGTCTCACAAAACGTTCCCAGCCCGGAACATTCTGTATCTCATCAAAATAGAATGTGCTTTGCTTGCCAAAAAGTTCGATAAATGCTTCGTAAAGCAATTGAAAGTCATTAAGACTAAAGTTCACCAGGCGTTCATCATCAAAATTGAAATAATAATCCTTTTCAGCACTTTTTGACCTTATTTCATGCAATAAGGTTGATTTACCGCATCTGCGAACTCCAGAAATAACAGCCACCTCCTTGTCTGAAAAACCGGATTGCAACCGTGGCAAATCTCCAGCCTTAAAGCCCAGTAATTGCTGGTCAGCAATAATTTGTAATATTTCTTTCTTACTTATCATGGATACAAAGATAATGCACCCCTATTTAAAATGCAAGAAAATTACAAAAAGTTTCTATTTGGAATAGATATATATATTAACCGAAAAAGTGCCAAGTGTATTAATTGAAAAGTATCGACTTTGGTGAAACAAAAAATAAGCCACGAATGCACTAATAAAAAATCAGAAAGTTTGCTAAAAAAAATTCACGGTAGAGTAGAAAGCAGAAGCAAGCGGTAATGGGATAGTCCTCAATTGCAGACCTTGCTTCTACTTCCCCTCGTCAAACCGTACGTGCGGTTTTCCCGCATACGGCTTTCCTATTA
>PWLF01000116.1 GCA_003559475.1 Bacteroidales bacterium | reverse complement strand
TGATACGTAGAGAAAGTATAGGCATTGGCGATATTGTTGACCAAACCGTGCGTTTGAAAATTGTTGATAGCTCCAATGGTGTTGCATTAAACTCAGAAACCGAATATGATATAAAAGTATTTGGAATAGAAATGGTATATATTCCTGAAGGGCGATTTTTTGCAGGGGGGGGCGAAACCTCTCATATCAGATATGATGAATCTGAAGGCAGTGATGATGTTCCGGTTTTAATTGATAGTGAAGATGCTATTCATTTAAGAGCTGGTAATCAAACTACAACTCTTCCCCTTCCCGAAGAATTTCCAAAAGGATATGATTCATTCTATATAATGAAATACGAGGTTTCACAAGGACAATATGTGAATTTTTTAAATACTTTAACTACCGGACAAGCTAGTACAAGATTTCCTGATGTGAATACTTACATGAATTATGTTTTCTATGATGATACTGACAACTCATATTATACAACTAGTCCTGACAGAGCAATGAATCATTTGTCAGCTAATGACGTAATGTCTTATCTTCATTGGGCTGCTCTAAGACCAATGACTGAACTTGAGTTTGAAAAAGCATGTAGGGGTCCTTTAGATGTTGTTCCGGGAGAATATGCATGGGGAGGTGGAGCAAGTTCTGCTATTCCTACAGAAGGAAATGTTGTTGAAGGAGAGACCTCCGGGGTTGAAATTGTCACGGATGGATCTAATGTCAGAATGGGCTCTGCAACTGAACATAATCTAGAGGGAGGTGAATTTGATAGCGGGCAAACCAGGGCAGAGAGAGGCCCTTTGGCAGTTGGAGTATATGCAAGAAGTGCTGTGAATCCGGATAGAGTTAGTACAGGTGCTACTTATTACGGTGTAATGGAAATGTCGGGAAATGTAAGAGAGTTTGCTGTGCAGATTAATAATTGGGAGAACACTGCCCTAGATGTTTCACAATATAAAGGAATATGGGGGGACGGACAACTTACAAGTACAGGATATTATACCGATACAGATGTTTGTGATACCACATGGCCTTGCCCTGGTAGAACTGACAGATTTATGTGGAAAGGTGGTAGCGCTTGGCTTGCTTTTACTAATGCAGAAGTTTCATCTAGAGGTCAAAGTAATCAATCCGGTTATGATACAAGATCACATCAAAGTGGAATGCGCGGAGCCAGATAAAATTTAATATTTTCAAATAATGAAATAAGGTAAAACTACAATAGCAATGAAAAAAACGCTATACATATTTAATTTAATATTTTTTTTAACTTGTTCAGTATATGCTACTGAGCCTCCAAATAATTTATGTGCTAATGCGGATGAAATTGCAATAGATGATAGTGGTTTTGCAACAGGAGTTTTTGAATCAAATCATATTGACATTACAGATGCAACTACTGAAATTGGAGAGTATTTTCATACCGTGCAGGTTTCAGCAGGTACCGATAAGAAATCAATTTGGTATTCTTTTTATTTGCCGACAGCCAGAGCAGTGAGGGTGCGCCTTACACAAGATGGGGAAGATATTGCTGAGAATGCTGCAGGTTTTACTGTTTACAAAGCTAACTCCTGCTTGCCGGGCTTAGATGAGATTACTGCCGCAAAGCTTACACCTCTTAATAAGTTTGGAAACTCTTATAACCCTTGCTTGCAACCGGGGCATTATCTTATTCAGGTTAGTGCAAAACAGGATGCGGAAGGTGAAGTTTATATTGAACTTACAACCGAGATGCCGGATGTACTCAACAGTTATACAAGCGAAACAGATGCTTATGATTTTGGAACGCTAAATTATAACTGGAATACAATTGAATTTGATGTCGGGTGTCAAACTATTAGAGATGCTAATGAAACTTGTGATGCATTATCTAATCATGAAGAATATACTCAAACAGCATGGTTTGTATTTGAAACAAATGAATATATTGACTTACTATCTCTTAGAATAGGAGAACAAAGCGGTTTTTTCTCCGGTGATTTAAAGTTTGCTTATAATATATATGAAGGGGATGTTAGAAGTCAGGATTATGTGTCGCTTCCTTTGATTGATGGTTGTAATGTTTTTGAATATACATCAGAAGATGATGTGCCACAGAAAAATTATATATGTAATAGCGATTTTCAACCAAACACATATTATAGCCTGCAGGTCTTTTTTCATGAAGATTACATGAATTCAATTTTTGTAGAATTATTTACCAGAGGTAAACCGCAAACTTTATCCCCAGACCCATCTGATATAGATGACGAATCCAAATTAGGATTATTACCAAATTCACCCTCCGGCGAATGGTCTTACGGATATGATACTTTTTCGTGTAATGCTTTTATTGCAGATAACAGCTGCCCTACGGTAAACCCTGAAGATGGCATTTCTGTTATAGATGGAGAAGAATATACATTAAATACCTGGTACACTTTTGAAATTGATGACTTTATGAATATACGTTTTTTAACAAACTCTGCTTTTGGTAAAAAACTTTTTTTAGGTGATATTGAGCAGAATTGTGATTTAGAACCTTTATATGAATTCACATCAGGAGATATAACGTATAATTGTCTGGAGGCAGGGACATATAGTCTTCAATTATTAAGTAAAGTTGATACTGATTATTCCAATATTCATTCATCACAAAACGGATTAGGTCAGGATGCTAATTTAGCCATGCGGGTTGTTAACAACAATATAGATTCAGAATTTCTTCTTGATGAAGAGAATAAGGTTGATTTTGTAAATTCTGAACAGCCACTGTTGGAGGATGTAACATATACTTCAAGCACAGGTAGATTTAATTGCCAAATGACAGTATTACCTGAGGGAGATAATTGTTTTCCTGAAGCAGAAAGAGCAATGTACAGGCAAATTGTTATAGGAGATGCTACAGATGATGGTGTTGATGATGAAGGTGTTTTAACATTAAGCGGAGGAAACTCTAATCTTAGATATTTATTTTACGAAGGTGACGCAAATAGTCTTGCAACAGATCAGGATGCTTTTGACTGGGGCGATGAAATATCAGACTTGCAGCAACTGACTTCATGTGCAAGGTTATCCCCAGGTACTCAAAGAGTTTGTGTGCGGCCGGGTGATTATACTTTAGTTAGCTTTGGAAGAGATGCCGATGTTGGACGTACCGATAACCCCAGGTTTAGATTTAATATTATAGAAACAAGCTTTGGAGACCCCGATTTTCCGGATGATATGGGTGATATAACAACTGAGCTACATGAAGGAGATGTATCAGGAACAGAGGATTATTTCTCTTGTAACGACAATCCTTTAGTTGTCGGAGGAGAAGAACCATGTTTATCTGCTAACAAGCAAATTTATCGTCAATTTTATATTGATGAGCCAATGATCCTGAATATTTCAATGTCAGGAGGCAGTAGGTTCAGGTTGTTTTACGGTAAAATTTCTGAGGATGGAGCAAATGGTGTAAATCCAAATATCCCCGGTACAGGAAATATTGGCTGTAGGGGTTCATATAATACAGATATTTGTAACCCCCTTCCTGCAGGATGGTACACAATTGTTTCTTATGGAGAAGGTGGTAGTTATGATGGACCCGAATACTACGGAGGAGTTGTAGGTCAGTCAAATAATATTACCATAACCAGAGTGGAGCCACCAACTCCAACAAACTATCACTTACATAATTCTCCTTACGATGCAAGTATTACGGATTATGATGATGATGGAGGAGATGAGGCATTCCCATTAAAAAATCAAACTTATACTTTTGGAACAGAAACATTTAATTGTTCAGATAATTTGCCTCTATTACTTGAGGGCAATGCTTGTGAAGGATATAACAGGCAGGCTTTTTATGTATTTGAAATTACTAAAGAATCATATTTGAGTTTTACAGGGATTCCGGGTACAATGAAAGCTCAACTCTTCAGTGGAGACGTAAGAGAGGATTATGAAGATTTTCCTACTCAAAGCCCTGTTCAAGAGTGTATAAATATTTCAAATATTTCAAATTATGATAGATTTTGGTGGACTTGGAATGGCAAGATTGATATTTGTAATGTGCAACCCGGTGTATATACTCTTATTGTTTATGCAAATGATAATCATATTGGGCAATCGATTTCTCCTGTGCTTTATGTTGATAATATAGAGGAGTCACGATTTGATTTTGCTTCGAATGCTTATGACTTTGGGGTAGTTCCCGACGATAATGTTTTTCACTGGGGTAAAGAAGGAGATGAGCCCTTAGTAGAGGGCAGAGCAGCCAGCAATGATTTTTTTGCTTGTAATACAGGAGCTTATCCTGAACATCCTTCCTCAGAAACTTGTTGGGCAGGATTGTATCCTGTTTCAGATGAGTATAGTGTTGAAAATCCTTATGATGATAATTCACCTCACTATACAGGATCAAATACAAATACACCGGTGAGGAGAAATCTCTGGTACACTTTTGTGATTGATGGACCCGGAATAGTAACTGTAAGAGTTGAAAATAAAACCTCAGGTAAAAGTACACAAAATCCCTTTGCAATATATCATTCTGGTGTTGATGGCGAATTAGATTTTAATGATATTACACCCAATCAAGTAGATTCCACTTTTATGCAAGGGTTAAGTCATGTAAAATCAAACTCTACCTATAATATGTTGGGATGTGCAGGGAATCAACAATCAGTAACTTTTGAAATTGACCCTTGCG
The DNA here is from genome assembly GCA_003559475.1 of Bacteroidales bacterium. Lineage (GTDB taxonomy): Bacteria > Bacteroidota > Bacteroidia > Bacteroidales > UBA7960 > PUKZ01. The sequence goes on along the minus strand of PWLF01000116.1, from coordinate 1,758 downwards.
ATGATCCTATAAAGCAAAGATATTATGTTGTTGTAGATAAGCATGTTAGTTTAATTCCTAATAGTCAGGTTGAAGTTGCTGTAAAGCATGAACCTTTTGTGTCTCTTGAATCACTATATGATGATTTTGCAGATGCCAATTTAATTGGTGCTCCGGAAACCGAAGCTCCATATTCAGAAACTTGGCTAGAAGATGGTCAGTATCAAGGAGATCCATCTAGTTTTGCTTGTGCAACTAAACATGAGGATGATCAAAACTCATGTGGAGAAAGAACTTTGTGGTACAAATTTAATTCTTCCGTTAGTGGGATCTTAAGAATTGCATATCAAATAAATGAAGAAACACAACACTTTAATGCTGATGATATAATACTTTTTAGAGAGATAATTCCCGGTGATAAAACAGAAGAAGGTTTAGAGAAGCTAAGTCATAAAGAACTTGTAAATATTTCCAATCAGCCATGGGGAGAATATTGCCTTGGTGTAGGCACTTATTATATAATGCTTACAGGCTGTAGTTATGTTGTTGAAAATGTAGAGCCTTTTGTCTGGCTTATTGAAGAAGATGGAGATAATTGTTCGCAAGCAATACCAATAGTTATGGGAGGTTTTGAGACATCTTCTGCAACAGTTAATCTTGACTGCCATGAAATTGGTCAAAGCTTTGGTGAAGATGGAACAAATATGGGATGTCTTTTTGGACCCGAAGGGTATAAATCAACATGGTTTAAGGTAAGTTTGGATTTTGCAGATGATAACAAAGCAGACCTGTCATTTGAGCTTTCTGAAAATACTACTGCACTACCTCATCAAATAAGATATAGAGTTTTATATGGTAATTGTAATGCAATGACAGCAGGTCCCTGCAATACCGACGCTTTAACATCTTTTAGTTTAAATTGCATGCTTGCTGAGACAAGCACTTATTATGTACAAGTTATTTCACCTGTTGGCACAACGGGAGATATTACTCTAACTGTCACAACAGAAGAAACTCCCAGTGAATTTTGTGAGCCTTTTAATCCATTACAACCAACAGCTAACTTTACTTATGAAAACACTTGTGATGGTGATGAAACATGTTTTATAAATCAATCATCTCAGGGTGATGATATAACTTATGAGTGGGATTTTGATATTAATGATGAAACTACTGAAAACTCAAATGATTTTAGTCCTTGTTATGAATATCCCGAACCGGGCACTTATGAGGCTCAATTAGTAGTTACCGCTACTAGTATTGATCCTGAAGGAAATCCTTATGAGCTCAGTGAAACTGTATCTAGATCCGTAACAATTTATCCTAGACCTGATCCTAATATTACAAGAGATCCGGATGATAGCCCTATAGTCGCTGGGTCAACTGTTGATTTTTGGTCTAATGTTACGGAGACTCATGATGATCCTCCTACATCATATTTTTGGGACTTTGATAATGGAACTACTTCTGATGATGAAGATCCTGAAAATATTGCTTATGATTTCGAACATCTTGGAAATAGAGAAGTATGGTTGACTGTTGTAAATGGAACATGTACTGTTGAAGTTAGCGACCAATTTTTAGTCGGATTTGAAGCAATATTTAATGGAGGAGATTATGATGGACAGGCTTTAGGTCTTTTGGAAGGGGATTGTCCTGTTGAGGATATTTTTGGTGGAGGAAATTATGATGGTGAAGATTTCGGATTTTTAGAAGGAGATTGTCCTGTTGAGAATATTTTTGGTGGAGGAAATTATGATGGTGAAGATTTCGGATTTT
>PWLF01000207.1 GCA_003559475.1 Bacteroidales bacterium | reverse complement strand
TACTAACTTATTTTAAAAATTCCCGGATTTGATTATTGACCAGAAAATTGTTTTTACTGCATTCAAAGCTGCGATTGATGCCGGCATTGAAATCATGAATATCTACAAAAAAGGGTTTAAAGTAGAGCACAAGGCTGATGGCTCCCCCCTGACCCTTGCCGATCGCCTGGCCAATGAAATTATTATAAATGCGCTTAACACATTCAGTATTCCCATCATAAGCGAAGAAAAGCCCCTTCCCGATTTTTCGCAAAGGAAATCCTGGGAATATTTCTGGCTGATAGATCCTCTGGATGGCACCAAAGAGTTTGTTAATCGCAATGAGGAGTTTACGGTAAATATTGCACTGGTGCACAAATCAAGGCCCGTATTGGGAATAGTCACCGCACCGGCATTGAACTTCGGATATATGGGTATTCAGGATAAAGGAGCATTCAAGATACATGATCTTCAAAAAGTATTGAACCTTACTGAAAAGGATTTTTCTAATCCTGGTGATTATTTTGACAGGCTGAACCCATCAGTTCCTGCCCAAAACAGAATACTTGCAGCAAGCCGCTCGCATATTGATGATGGTAATGCAGATATCATCCGAAAGTTATTTGGTCATGAGAATGCCCTTAAAACCGTTCATGCTGGCAGTGCTTTAAAATTTGGATTATTAGCAGAGGGCAAAGCACATTTTTATCTCAGAAATGATAAAATATGGGAATGGGATACGGCTGCAGGTCATGCCCTGTTGCTTGCCGCTGGCGGAGATCTTTTCACCTGGCCCGATGGGTCAGAACTTCTTTATAACAAAGAAATATTGAAAAATCCCGGTTTTGTGGCATGTGCCAGCAGAGATGCTTCAAAACTTCTTAAAGCTAAACTTTCGCTTTAGGTAAGGGTATATAAATACTGAAATTAAGATAATTACTGTTCCCAGATAGAATCCACCCGACATTCTTTCCGTTTCACCGAAAAAAAGAAAAGCCAGGAAAATACCATATACAGGTTCAAGATTCACCGCAAGCACCACCGAATAAGCCGTCAGCTCTTTCATGATCTCTACAATGGCAGCAAATGCATATGATGTGCACAGGAAGCTAAGCACCAGAATCCACACCAGGTCCATTGATGTCATACCGGACAAATGGAATGACATTGTACCTGCAATGAGCAGGAATACAGTTATTCCGGCAAATCCACCGATCATTTCATAATAGCTGATAAGGGCCGGATTCCACCTTCGGCTGATATTCCGGTTCAGAACCACAAATAAACCATTGAGAAAGGCTGATAAGAGTGAAAACAGGATTCCCTCCACATATTCCATTTCATATTGAAAAATAAGGTAGATCCCGAAGATGATCACAAGTCCTATAAGCACTTCAAGCCAAAGGATTTTTCTTTTTTGTAAAACAGGCTCAAGGAAACTTGTAAATAATGTTGTAGAAGCAAAAACCCCCAGCGTAACCGAAACATTGGAAACTTTTATGGCATGAAAAAATGTTATCCAGTGCAAAGCAACCAGCAAACCAATAAGATACAGGTGTAATTGTTCTTTTAGGGGCAGCCAGGCTTTTATTCCCTTTAACTTTAGGTAAACAAAAAGTCCAATGGCAGCAAAAAACATTCTTAACCAAACCAAAGGTATGGCATCTATGGTAATAATTGCTCCCAGTATAGCTGTAAAACCGAGCAAAACCACAATAAAATGCAAGTGAAAGTATTGCTTTAATAGTTTTACATCAGTCATTTACTTGTGCTAAAAAAGTGGTTAATAATATCAATTGCATTTTGTAATCTTTTTTCTCCTTCGCCGGATACTACCCTGTAAGGAAAACCATATTCTTTCAATTCTTTCTGGTACCAGTCGAGAAAATATTTTCTGTGATGAGGATGCTCACGTTGAAGGTCAAACTCCCAGGGTAAGTCTATATCGCAAAGCAGGAAAAGATCATACCGGTTTTGTTTTATCTGTTCCAATATCCATGGATGGCAACTATTGTATTTATGCATACTCCATATTTTGGTAACAATCAACTCAGTGTCACAGATAAGAAACCGGTTTGCACTAATCATTGCCTTTTTCTCATTTAGTAATTGATTTTCGGCAATAATAAGAATATCCTCCTGATTATATGGTCTTGTTAGTTTGTCAATATAAACACGTGCATGCTCGGGTACAAAAACCGTTTGAAAGTGTTCTGCCAGGTTTTTTGCAAGCTTTGATTTACCTGTTGACTCAGGCCCTGTAACAGCAATTTTTTTTGTCACCAATAATTTATTTTTCCTGTAAAAAGGCATTAATAATCTTCAATACAAAAACACTTTTTCCATGTTTCTGAAATGACTTCTCAATTTCCACTGTCAATATTTGCATAATATCACGGTACTCACCAAAGATCTGGGTGCTCATACCATTTACCTCTACAATAATCTTTTCATTCTTTTTAAGGCTCTCAATAAACTCTTTAATATCAGGGATAAACTCTCTCCCCAAAGGATACATACTCATTTCCACCGATGCTTTCATAAAACCAAAATATTTGTTTTAGTTAATAACTTTTTGATCCGAAACGTTAAGAGAAATTTCCACATGGAAATATTGGCAATAGCTTGTTTACAAAGATAGAATTAAGATAATTGTGTTGAAATAATAATTTGAAAAAATACAGATTAGCCGGTTTTACATCATAAAATGCAGTTTTACACAGATATTACGGAGATATTAATTATTTATATTTGCCACTTTCAATCCCAAAAAAGTAAATGAAACCAGCTCAAAGCGAAGAATCAAATATCGGAATATCAGGTTTGAGAAAACTTAATCGAATCACCACTCAAATGTATGGTTTTGATCTCAGAACATTTGCAACCACTTCCCTGTTGAGAAAAATTGAGTCGATTATACAGGCAAACCATTTAAAAGATGTTGACACCCTAATTCATGTTCTTGAAACCAGGAGTTCTTTCTTCCCCATATTTCAAAGCCAGTTAACCTATTTTTGCTCCGAGTTATTCAGAGATCCTGCCTTCTGGAGGCTTTTCCGTGATAGTGTTGTACCTGTCTTAAACAAGACTAAAAGTAAAATCCGGATTTGGGTGCACGGATGTTCTTCAGGCGAAGAAGTTTTAAGCACAGCAATCGTTTTACACGAAAGCGGACTGAATGAAAAGTTCTTCATATATGCTACCGGTATTAATGAACTTAGCATCAATGAAGCAAGAAACAAAATATATTTTGACAAACAACTGGAAGTTTCTGATAATAACTACAAGAGGTTTTGTAACGATGAAAACTCTTCAATTTTCAGATATCTGGAAAGAAAAGATAAGGGTTTTATATTCAAAGACGAATTTTACCAAAATATCAGGCACGAAGTTTTCAACGGTATAGAAGCCAATGAAATCAGGGGTTTACACTTAGTTCTGTGCAGAAATTATTTCATATATTGCACCCCTGAATACCAAAATAATCTGCTGGGTTTATTCACAAAAAGTTTAATTCCGGGCGGATTCCTGGCAATCGGAAATAAAGAAAATATTTCTTTCTGCAATGATTTTAATAAATATGTGGTATTCAATAAGAATGAAAAAGTTTTTCAAAAAAAACCCTATTGAATGGAGTTCCAGGCTTTTAAAAAAGATATAAAACGGGGATGCTTTTATGAGCTATAAGCTAATTATAATCGGAGGTTCTGCAGGGAGTTTTCAGATTGTAAATCAGATACTTTCGAAGTTGCCACAAGATTTCGAAATACCGATAATTGTTGTTTTACACAGGCTAAAGCATATCAGGCATGGTTTTGTTGAGGCCCTATCTCAAAAATCGATTTTACCAGTTATTGAACCGGAAGACAAAACTTTGATTAAACCAGGTTATGTTTATCTTGCCCCCGCCAATTATCATCTTTTTATTGAAGTAAATGGCAGGTTTGCATTATCAACCGAAGTACCGGTAAACCATTCAAGACCTGCCATAGACCTTTCTTTTAAAACAGCAGCCAATTGTTTTCGTGAAAAAGCAGTAGGAATAATTCTTTCAGGTGCCAATAAAGATGGTGCAGAGGGTTTGAAAGCTATTAAACAAATGGGGGGATTAACCATTGCGCAGAATCCAATTGAAGCCCAGATACCGGTAATGCCACGAACTGCCATTGACCGGGTCGGGCAGGTTGATCATATTTTATCCGGAATTGAAATTTCAAATTTTTTAAACAGCTTGTAAAACTATATATCTATATTGAAAGAAGGGAAAATTCCTGAATAAACTAATAAAATCAACACTGTGAAGCATCTAAAGATATACATTTATTTCGCCCTGAAAATATTTTTACTGATAATGGGATGGATTTTTTATCAGCAAAAATCAATGGTCAGTTACAGCGAAGTATTTGATCCTTCCTTGCAGGCAGAATCTTCACATTCACCAATTAACTTCTATTACAGTATTATTTTGATCATTACATTCCTTTTGATATCAGGTCTTTTAGTGCATGAGTATTTGCAACTAATGAAAAATAAGGCTGCAAAAAAAGAAGAGAAATCCACATCTGAATTTTTAAAAAACGATTCAGAAGCAAAACCTGAGCCGGTAGAAACCTTAATGCCTGAAGAATCTAAAAAGCTGGATTCAAATCCAGACAAAGAAAAATTATTTGATAGTATTAAGAAAGAAATTCCTGGTGAATCAGAAAATAACATAAGACATATTGGTGAAAATGTTCTTAGTTGTATTTCCAAAATTTTCGAACTCACACAGGCTGAAATATTTATCAAGGAACTAACTGCTGATGGAAAGACTAAATTCAAATTATTGGCTACTTATGCGATTTATGTGCATGAAAATGAATTAGTTGAATTTGATTTGGGCGAAGGGTTAATTGGACAGGCAGGACAGACCGGTAAAAACATCTATCTTGATAATCTTCCTGAAGGCTTTTTAAGCGTAAAAACCGGATTAGGTAGGTCTGATCCGGGTTATTTATTGATTATACCTTGGAAGGATAAAAAAGGAGATGTTTTCGCAGTTTTGGAGATGGCATCTTTTAAACCCTTTGAAAAGAAGGATATAGATTTACTTGAAAGTATTTCTGCGATTATATCATCTCATTTTATTTCATAGCTCAAACTTGCTAAAAATGCGTAAAACACAGGGATTTTCATATTCTTTAAAACGTATTTTTGCCACTATGAGTTATAAAACAATAAATATACTTATTTGAATACCATGCTAAGGCAATGAATTTTAAGCAGTTAGTTTTATCTGAAATGGTCAGCAAAAGACAATTTGTTCTGTATTCTTTCTTTGCAGGGCTTTTCTTTCTTTTGCTTATCTGGGTATTAGAATCAGATCGAATGGGATTGGGACTTAGCTTTAATTCTATTCGCTTTATGCATTTGCAAAACCCTTTACTGTTAGTTGTTTTGATTTTTCCGGTATTCTTAGCAATAACTGCAAGATTTTTTTATAAATACATTGAAAGCCAACAAGAATTAATTGATGAGTTACGACAGAAACTAAGTAAAAAAGAATACAACACCGGACAATTGGCATTTTTTGCCGAGCAAATAGGCGATGGCAACTATGATGTTGATTTTGAAGTAACCCAGAATTCAGATGCTTTGGCTAATAGTTTGAAAAACCTCAGGGATAAATTAAAGCAAAACCAAGAGAAAGATTCTCTTCAGACCTGGGAGATGGTTGGCAAAGACAAGATAAACCAAATTTTACGATTGCATAACGACCTTGATAAACTATCTTTTGAAGTACTGCAAACTTTAATCCAATATGTGGGAATTATTCAAGGGATATTTTACATCTATGATGAAGAAATTCGCAAGCTAAAAGTTACAGCATCTTACGCCTACAATCGCAGAAAACATTTGAATAATGAAGTATCAGTTGGAGAAGGCCTTGTTGGCCAGGCTGCTATAGAGAAAGATATCATTTACCGTACTGAAATACCTGAGGATTATGTAAGTATCAGTTCAGGATTAATAGGTGACAAAAAACCCCATAGCCTCCTGATAGTTCCTATGTTTATGGAGGAAAAACTTCAGGGAGCAATGGAATTCGCTTCTGTAAGAGATTTTAAAAGTTATGAAATAAAATTTATTAAAGCCATTGCAGAAATTGTAGCGCGTAACGTTTTCAGTCTTAAAATCACTGAAAAAACTGAAAAACTCCTTTATGAGTCACAAACCATGACCGAGGAGTTGCAACAGAATGAAGAACAACTTCGGCAAAATGCTGAAGAAATGTGCGTTACACAAGACGAACTTGAAAAAACCAACGCACATCTCGAAGAAAAAATCCAGGAAGTTAACCAGAACAGAAAAAGGCTTTATTCACTTCTGGAGAATTCAACCGAGTTGATTTCAATTTATGACCAGGATAAAAAATTAAAATATGTTAGCCCATCTTCAAGAAATATTCTGGGTTATTCGGAAGAAGAAATATTTGAGGGCAAAGATATTGGCCAAATGTCAGATACCGGTAAAAGTATAATTGACAGCTTGTTTGATGAATTGCTCAGGTTTCCGGGTAAAACACAAACCGTTCAATATACTTTTAAACATAAAAGTGGCACAAAAATATTCCTGGAAACAACCGGTCGAAACCTCCTTTTCGATAATGCAATAAATGGTCTTATTCTCAATACAAGTGACATTACCGAAAGAAAAAGAGCCGAAAAAGAACAAAGAATGAGAGGACAAATGCAAACCCTTTCAGATAACTCTCCTGATATCATATTGCGTATTGATATCTGTAATAACTTATTTTATGCCAACCCGGCACTTGAAACCTATTTGGGAATAAAAAGTGAAGTAGCAATTGGAAAAAAAGTTTCGGAAATTGGATTGCAAAATGAATTAGCCCGCGAAATAACTGACATTACAGAAAATATAAAAAAAACCCGGAAAAACCTCAACCGTGAAATATCAATTAAATCATTATTGGGGAATAAGATAATGAGCCTTAATGCAATCCCTGAATTTGCTGATGATAACCGACTTGAAACGATATTATTTAAACTTCATGACATTAGCGAACTAAAAGAAATACAAGAGGAGATTAAGCGAAAAAATGCGAAAATAACCGACAGTATCAATTATGCTTTTCGACTGCAAAATTCAATTATGCCAAGTCAAAGGCTTATGAAACAATGCTTCCCCGATTCATTTATGTTTTATTTACCCCGTGATATTGTGAGTGGTGATTTTCCCTGGCTTTACAAAAAGGGTGATGATATTTACATAGCTGCGATTGATTGCACCGGTCATGGAGTTCCAGGTGCAATGCTTTCACTTATTGGCTATTTTATTTTAAACCAAATTGTTAGTCAGCCAAATAACCTTAGCCCTGACCAAATTTTGCATGAAATGCATAAAGGTGTAAAACAAACGCTTCGTCAGGATATGGGCGGCTTAAGTGCAAGAGATGGTATGGACGTAGCACTCTGCAAAATCAATGCTAAAAACAGGCATATGGAGTTCTCCGGAGCACACAGACCCCTTTATCATGTTCATGAAGGTAAATTATTTGAATACAAAGGAACAAGATCTGCCATAGGTGGAATAGCAGTTCCAGGCAGACCAGAACCTGAGTTTACAAATTATAAAATTAAAGTATCTGATAATGATTGCATTTATCTGTTTTCTGATGGATTACCCGATCAGTTTGGTGGTCCGAATGGAAATAAATACTTTCCGAAGAGAATCAAACAAATGATAGTAAAAAACCATGCAAAGTCTATGAAAGAAATGTATGAATTATTTAATAAAGATTATAAAAACTGGTTAGGAAAAGGCACCCAGATAGATGATGTTTTGCTAATTGGTATCCGTTTATGAAAAACACTAATTTTTTGCTTTAATCAAAAGGAACATAAAAATACATATTAACCTTAAACCAACTCAATAATTAATAAATCTTATAATGAAAAAATTTGATTATAAAGAACTTGTTTACAGTTTTCATAAAGAAATGCTTGGCAATAATTTTACTCTTGTTTATGAGGGTGAAATAACTCATCAGATAACCAAAGCATTTACGTCGCTTGCTGAGAACAAAATGGACAGCTACAGTGAAGATACAAACATGAAAAAGAAGGTCTTTCATGTTATGGTGGAATGTCTCCAGAATCTCAGTAAGCATGCAGAAGATGTAAAGATACTAAAGAATAAAGGATATGCCGGTAATGGCATTTTTATCATTGGAAGGGTTGGACCTGACAACGAAGACTATCATATACTCACCGGGAATGTCATTGATAATTCAAGCGTTCCTGAACTTGAAGCCTTCCTTGATAATATTAATAATCTTGACCGGGATGGATTAAAAGAACTTTATAAAAAGCAAATGCTCGAAGGCACATTATCTGAAAAAGGTGGAGCAGGACTTGGATTGATAGATATAGCCCGAAAAACTGGCGAAAAGCTTGATTATAGTTTTATTAAAATTGATGAAAAAAAATCATTTTATACACTGAGAACTAAAATTTCAAGAAAATAAAAAGCCAAAATAAAAAAGTATGAAACCCATAAAAATAAGAGGAACTGAAGATACTCCTGATGTAATTCTTGATGCAACAAAAGGACTCATTGAGTTTTCCGGCAGATCATTGCCTGAAGACGTTCTGAGTTTCTATGCACCGGTTTTGCGCTGGTTAGAAGATTACATAAAATCGCCGAATTCCCGGTCAGAAGTGATTTTCAAGCTTGACTATTTTAACACAGCATCTTCGAAAATCATACTTGATATATTGATTTATTTCGAGCATCTTTCAAATGAAGGTAAAGATGTAATTGTAAAATGGTTTTATCATAAAGATGATGAAGACATGGCTGATGCCGGTGTAGAATATTTTGAAATTGTAAATATACCTTACGAAATGCATAGCTATTAAATATCTGTGCATTAATTAAAACTCAATCATTATGAGTGAAAAAATCCTCAAAGCTCTCATGCAACTCTTTGCAATCATTGCAAGGCAGGACGTTGGGTTGTCGTCGCGGGAAAGAGATTTTGTGGAAGGTTTTCTTAAACAGCAACTCAGCGAAATAGCTGTAAGCGAATACTTAAATCTGTTTGATGATTATGTTGCTCATGATGGAAAAAGCAGTGAAGAGAAAGATCGTACTGAAGTAAAACTAACTTCAGTTAAAGATTCTGTAAAAACACTTGGGATAGCAAAAAAAATCAACAGAACCCTGACTCAAAAACAAAAAGTGGTAGTAATAGTCAGATTGCTGGAATTGATAAATTCTGATAAGAATTTTACTCCTCAAAGAATGGCAATTATTGACACTACGGCTGAAGTTTTCAATATAAGCAGGCAGGAATACAAAGCCATATCATGCTTCGTGATAAGAGATAAATCAGAGGAGCTCGACATTCCTGAAATACTCATTTCTCAGTCGCATACCACATCTAATATAAACGCTCATTTTATTCATACACCATATCTCGATGGTAAAATCATCATCTTAAGGGTACAGAGTGTTGATCTTTATTTTGTTAAGTATACCGGTAAGAGTGAATTATTTATTAATGGCCTTCCCTTAAAAACAAACAGGATATACAATTTTGCCACTGGTTCTGTTATAAAACAACCCACAGGTAAACCGGTTTTTTATACCGACGTTGCTGCTAAATTTATTTCTGATACTGCTGAAACCAATATCTTTTTTAAAGTTGAAAATGTTGACTATACCTTTTCCAATGGAGTCAAAGGTCTTGAAAATATAAATCTGTTTGAAAGTTCAGGTAAAATGGTAGCAATAATGGGTAGTAGCGGTTCAGGTAAAACCACATTGCTCAATGTATTATCGGGAATAGAAAACCCCTCAAACGGTAAAGTGATTATCAACAATACTAACCTTCATTCAGAAAAAAAGAAAGTTAAGGAAATAATTGGCTATATCCCTCAGGACGACTTGTTAATAGAAGAACTTACTGTTTACGAAAACCTCTATTACAGCGCAATGCTCGTATTCAGGGATCAAAAACCATCGCACATCGCTGATAAAGTCGACAACATCCTTACCAGCCTTGGACTGTTTCAGATAAAAGACCTCAAAGTAGGCAATCTTATGAATAAGAAGATTAGTGGCGGGCAGAGAAAAAGACTAAATATTGGATTGGAACTGATTCGCGAACCATCTGTACTGTTTGTGGATGAGCCCACATCGGGACTTTCTTCACGTGATTCTGAAAATGTAATGGAGTTATTGAGAGAGTTGACGCTAAGGGGAAAGCTGATTTTTGTTGTAATTCACCAACCTTCATCAGAAATATTTAAGATGTTTGATAAGGTTATTATTCTTGATGAAGGTGGTGTTCAAATTTATTATGGAAACCCTGTAGAAGCTTCTATTTATTTCAAAAAAATTGACAACCAGATTAACAGCGATGTTGGTGAGTGCCCTAAATGCGGTAATGTAAATCCGGAATCCATCTTCAATATCATCGAGTCGCAAATTGTTGATGAATATGGGAAGTCAACCGGCACAAGAAAGGTTCAGCCATATGAGTGGGCAAAACATTTTGAAAGCTTTTTTAAACCGGAAGCAATAAAAAAAAGCATACCTAAGTTGCCGGAAACTTTTGTAAAACAGGGGTGGTTTAGGCAGGCAAGTATTTATTTCAGACGTGATTTGAATTCCAAACTTTCCAATAAACAATACATCCTGCTAAATTTTCTTGAAGCCCCCGTACTGGCCTTTTTGTTGGCTTACATTATCAGGTATATTAACGACCCCGAGTCAGGTGTGTATATATTCAGAGAAAATGCCAATATTATGCCTTATATGTTTATTTGCACAATAGTGGCACTTTTTACGGGCATGATAGTAAGTGCTGAAGAAATATTCAAAGACCGCAAGATTCTAAGGCGCGAATCATTTCTTAACTTAAGCAGAAGCAGCTATTTATTATCTAAAATGAGCATCCTCTTCATGATATCTGCTATTCAGGCCTTACTTTTCATATGGGTAGGAAACAATGTATTAGGTATAAAAGGAATGTATTTTGAGTACTGGATTATATTCTTTTCAGTTTCAGCACTTGCTAATGTTATAGGGCTTAATATTTCCTCTGCTTTTAATTCGGCTGTAACAATTTATATTATTATTCCATTCCTGATTATTCCTCAAATGGTACTTACAGGTGCTATGTTTAGTTTTGACAGGATTAACTACAATTTGGGAGGCGGACGTGAAAAAGTACCCTTGATTGCTGAGATTATGCCTTCACGCTGGGCTTTTGAAGCCCTTGTAGTAAACCAATTTATAAATAATGATTACGAAAAATATTTTTTCGATTTACGAAAACTGGAAAGTAACTTAAATTTTAAAAATGTATACTATATACCAGAACTAAAGGGTTATATTGAGACATATAAATCCAAATTACATGCCGAAGAACAAAATCCTATATCGGATAAGGATATACAACTTCTTCAAAATGAAATATTAAAGGAAAACAATTCTTTTCTTGCCCAATATCATCAAATAACTTTTGAGAATACAGAACTTATTAAGCCCGAAAGTTTCAATCATCAAACAGCTAAAGAAATACTTGTTTATCTTAATAAACTTGAAAGCTTCTACCGTGAAAATTTCAATAAAATTAACCAGCAAATTGACCGGCAAATATCAGAAATGGTAAACAGTCCTGAAAAAAGAAATAAATATCAGCAATGGTATGACCAACATTACAATAGCCATCTTGCAACATTTGTGAAAAATACCTATGCTCCCCTACCCCTGATCAGACTTGGAAATACATTAGTTCAAAAAATTGACCCGATATATCTCAATCCTACAAGCCGGCATTTACTTGATTTCAGAACTCATTTTTTGGCTCCAAATAAAAATCTGGCAGGAAGACCAATACCTACCTTCTATTTTAATCTGGCAATACTATGGCTTTTTTCAGTTTTGGCATATATTGCCCTTTACTATGATTTACTTAAAAAATTCCTTTTGCTTTTTAAAAAAAGAGAGGTTACTATACAAACATCAAAAAAACAAAAATGATAAGCATTAAAGTTGAAAACCAGAATTAAAGAATATCATTATTAGATAGGAAAAAATTTTTAAACTTAAATAGAAAACGGTTTTTAAACATATATAAAATTATTGATTAACATAACCAATCTGAATGAAATACCGTAAAACCAAAATGGAGATTATTAAACAAAAACACATCATTATGAAAAAACAAAAAATAATCCTTGTAATCCTATCAGTACTGCTGGTACAAGTCATCACAGGATGTCAGCAAGGACAAAGACAGGAAGCTACAGATTTACTCTCCGATTCCTTTAAGGATAATGAATTAAGGCTCAATGATGCAATGATTAGAGAAATGATCTCATCGGTACCCAATCCTTTGGAGATAACTTCAGTTCTTCAAAAAACCGGTGTTGTTTATTCACAGGATTTACTTAATCCGGCAGGTAATATAAATAATTACAACACCAATTTTCAACGTGCCCTTAACCTTGGTGTTTATGGAACTGATCTTATTTATATGAATATTTATGATCGTACTGTTGCAACCTTAAGATATCTGAGTAATATCAGGGAACTGGCAAGCGATCTCAGAGTTGAGCAGTTTTTTGATTACAACACTCTAAACAGATTATCAGAAAGCAGTAAAAATGTAGATTCTGTTCTTTTTATAACCAACACCGGTTTCGACAGAATGACGAGATATCTTATCGACCAGGGAAGAAGCAATATTGCCATTTTGATTTCTGCAGGAACCTGGATTGAGAGTCTTTACATTGCAACTCATGCACAAACTACTCCAGCTAATAAAGAAATTATCAACAAAAGAATTGGTGAGCAAAAAAAAGTACTTGATAATTTACTACTTCTAATGAATTCTTACGATCATAACTCTGATTTTAATCATCTTATCGAAGACCTTAAGTCTCTTAAAAAGCAATTTGATAATGTAACTATTACATATCAATATGCAGAACCATCAATAAAAGAATCAGACGGAATGCTTGTTGTTGTTGATAACTCAAGAAGCATAGTTGACATAAGTGACGAAACGATTAAAAACATTACTCGTGAAATAGCACTATTGCGAAATAGAGTTATTGAATAGACTATTAATAGTTTATTTATAAAAACTATGCTTTTATACTTAGCTGTAACAGAATTGTAAAACGCCAAAACAATATAGAAATGAAAAAATATTTTTTACTTTTTAGTTTGATTTTTCTGGTATTATCTGCCAACAAGAGTTTTTCACAATGTGGTGATGCATTGCTTAATATTTGCCACGGTAGACTGGAGAATGCAAGATTTATAAAAAGCTGGCCTATTCAGCTTCCTGAAAGAGCCAGAGGAGAAACATTACCACAGGTTAGTTTTAAGCTCCCACTTACAAGTGGAAATACATATAAAATCTTTGCATGTGATGCAACAGAATACGAGGGTAAAGTAATAATTAGTATCAGAAACCAGAAGGATGACCTTGTGGTTACATCCTACATGGTTGAGCAAAACAGGCATATCCCGGTTATTATGTTTCCTGTATTAATGAGCGGAATCTATACTTTCAGCTTCTATTTTGAAGACGGAAAAGAAGGTTGTGCTGTTGGAGTGGTATCTATTGCCGATTAATTTATTTATTTTAAATAAATCTTACAATCAGCAGTATACCTTTGTTTTAAGTAAAACTCGGAAACTCCGTACCCGGGTTTTTCTTAGTTTAGCCTACTTTCTCCATACAACTAAAAATTACCATGAATAACTGCAATAAAAAGCAAATATTTGTCATTGAAGACAATAAAACTGAAGGTATGCTGCTAAAGTTATGTTTGGGGTCAGTAAAAAATGTTACGGTTACGAATTATACTTACGGCGAAGAACTGCTAAAAAACCTTGACAAACACCCGGAAATAGTTATTGCCGATATGATGCTTCCTGACATTTCTGGCGATGAACTTATTCATGCTATTAAAGAGAATAGCCCGAATACAGAAGTTATTGTTGTTTCTTCCCAAAAAGATGTTGACCTAATTGCCAGAGTACAGGAAATAGGGGTTTATAACTATTTGGTAAAAAGTGAGACCTGCATGCAGATATTACAAAAGACCATTGAAGACCTTACCTTCCTGATTGACAACAAACGATAAAAAGCTTCTTATAATTTATCACAGGCCCATTCAAAAGCCCTTTTTTTTTGTCATCTCAAAATCCTGTTTTATTATAAAATTGCTAACTTTAACTTAAGGTTTACCTTAGGATCAGATATAAAATAATTCTTGTTATCTTTCTTTCAAAATTACGTAATTAATTAATCTTTATGCACTTAACTTGTTTATGACCAATCAATATTTTTAGTGAATTAAGATTTTAATTCACTAACTCTATTGGGATAAGCACGTAATTATTTATAAGAATTATTTGATATATTGAGCAGGTTTTTAATAAACGGAGATAATATTATAAATTATTCCCCTATTATGAACAAAAACATAACCATAATAATAGCAGAAGATGATGAAGGACATGCTTATCTTATCAAAAGAAATCTTAGCAAATCCGGTGTTATTAATCCTATCATTCACTTCACAGATGGTGAAGAGGTCCTGAGTTTTTTTAACAAGATAAAAAAAGAAAAAAATGCAGACCCCAAAAAAGGATATATTATTCTCCTCGATATTAAAATGCCAAAAATCGATGGAACAGAAGTACTTGAAAAAATGAAATCTGATCCGATTTTGAAAAGAATTCCTATAATAATGATAACTACTACCAATGCACCGGCTGAAGTTGAATTATGTCATAAACTGGGTTGTAACAGCTATATTGTAAAACCTATAGATTATAACAAGTTCATTGATGTTGTAAAAAGGCTGGGTTATTTCCTGGAGATAGTAGAAATTCCAAATGCAGGCTAAAACATGTTAAAAACCAGAATGGAAGAATCTGAGACTGGACAAAAGAATCTGGTTCCTGTTTGGATCATTGAAGATGATCAATACCTTAATGCAATTATAAAACGGACTCTTGAGAAGCAAGGATTTACTTGTATTTCATTTATGAGTGCAAAGGATGTTTCCGACCATTTAACTAAATTGACCAATGATAAGATAAATGCTATCATGCTGATAGACTACCTGCTGGGCGATAGTGATGCAGTTAAACTGCTTGAGAAAATGAAAAAAATGGGCTTTACAGTCTCTTTTATAGTTATGACAGGGCAAGGAAACCAGAATGTAGCTGTTGAGCTTATGAAATTGGGTGCAATGGACTACATAGTAAAAGAAAAGGATTTTATTGACAAGATAGTTAAGGTTATAAGGAATGTATCTGAGAAACTTGAGGTTGCAAATAAACTGGAAGAATCAAAAAAGCAATTAAAAGCAAACGCTGAAAAACTAAGAGCCCTAAATGAAGAAATAATATTGCAGAAGATAGCCATAGAAAGTGAAAAAGAAAAAACCGACAAGCTGTTGCAAAGCATTCTTCCGCATAAAATTGCAAATGAACTATTGGAAAAAGGTTATACCAAACCCAGAGAGTATAATTCAGTATCTATTTTATTTGCCGATGTAATTGGGTTTTCTGATCTGGCAAAAAGCAACCCTTCTATTGAGCTGGTAAAACGACTGGATAATTACTTTTACATTTTTGATGAAATTATAGAACAATATGGTTTGGAAAAAATTAAAACCATTGGAGATTGTTACATGTGTGCAGGTGGTATACCCGAAGAAAACCCAAACAGTGCAATCATTGCAGTTATAGCAGGCTTAAAAATCCAGGCCACTGCACTCAGCCTGCTTGACGAATACAATGAAAACTTGCCTTGTTTCAGGCTAAGACTGGGAATACATAGCGGACCTGTAGTAGCTGGAGTAGTTGGTAAAAACAAATTTGCATACGATATATGGGGTGATGCGGTAAATGTTGCAAGTCGTATTGTTGAAGCCGGCGAAAAAGATAAAGTAAATATCTCAGAAAAGACATATCAACTGGTTAAAAACTATTTTATTTTCTCTGAAAGAGGCGAAATAATTACCAAGCGTAATTATCCTATTAAAATGTATTTTGTTGAAAGATTAAAGCCCGAATACTCTGTTGACGATCAGGGTATATCACCCAGTAAAAAACTTCTCAAGGAGCTAAATATCAAACAGGGTATTAAATACTATTAATTATTTGTTGAAATTAAAAAATAGCAACAATTTGCCAGCTTATGAATAAATTTTCTGACATATACTTGTCAGAAGGTCTTATTTATTTAATTTTATAACTCTTTTATCAGGAGATAGCTTACATTATAGAAATTTTGATAACAATATGCCAAACCAATATTATACCAAATCTTTGGAAAGTTACACTATTATTGTAATAGAAGATGATATATCTCTTAATACTTTGATCCAGAAAACTCTTCAAAGAAATGATTTTAACACTATAGGATTTTACTCAGGGCACGAAGCTATTGAATGGTTAAAGAAAAATGAACAAACTCCCGGGCTTCTGCTTCTCGATTATCAATTACACGAGATGAGTGGGGAGCAATTAATAAAGATTCTCAGGAAAGACAATATAGAAATACCTTTTATTATCATTACCGGACATGGCGATGAAAAAACTGCCGTAGAGATGATGAAATTGGGTGCTCTGGATTACATGATTAAAGACAGAAGCTTTATAGATTTATTGCCCACCGTAATTCAGCAGGTTATCAATCATCTTGACATAGAGCTAAAACTGAATGAATCGCAATTTGCACTTAAAAAGAGTGAAGAAAAGTACCGGAGTATTTTTGAAAATATCCAGGATGTTTATTTTGAACTTTGCCTTGATGGTAGTGTACTGGAAGCTTCACCTTCGATTGAAAATATGATGGAAGTCAGTAAAGATAAGATTCTTAATAATTCTCTGTTTATTGACAAAAATCAACAAGAAGAGTTCCTTTCTGTTTTAAGGGAAAAGGGTGCAATTTCTGATTATGAGATTTACATTACTAAAGAAAAAGGAAAAAAAATTCCCGCGTCATTTACCTGCCAATACCTTTATGATCAGGATGGCCAACCTAATAAAATAATTGGCACAATCAGGAATATTACCGAGAGAAAACAGGCAGAAGAAGCCATAAGACACAGCGAGGAACGATACAGAATTCTGGCCGAAAACTCCAGTGATATGATTTCTAAGCATAACTGGGACCGCACCTATCTTTATGTTTCACCTGCTTGTGAGAAATTGCTGGGATATAAACCAGAAGATCTTACCGGGTTTTCTGCCTATCATTTTATTCATCCTGATGACGTTGAAAACATAAGAAAAAATCATATCCTCCTGTTAGAAAACAGGGCTGGTTCATTTATTGAAAGTTACAGAATTCGTAAAAATGATGGTTCATATATATGGTTTGAAACCAATAACCAGGTTATATACAATAAGAATACAAATCTGGTGCAGGAAATAGTTTGTGTTTCAAGAGATATTACTGAAAGAAAAGATAAAGAAGACTTACTTAAAGCAAAAGAAGTTGCAGAAAGAGCAAATAAGGCAAAATCTGAATTTTTAGCAAACATGAGTCATGAGATTCGTAATCCGCTCAACGCAATTATAGGATTAACAAATACACTCAGTAAATCAACAATAAATAACGAACAAAAGAAGTATCTTGATTCAATTCATATTTCATCCATAAACCTCTTGGATATACTTAATGATATTCTTGATTTTTCAAAAATCGAAGCCAACAAATTAGAACTCACCTTTGCAAATTTTAACCTTGAAGAAATGGTAAGCTCAATTGTCAACAGTTATGGACCACAAGCCGAATCCAAAAACATTTCTTTAACACACAATATCACAGAAAACAGCCCCAGGGATTTCTATGGTGATGAGAAAAAAATATTACAAATACTCAATAATCTGGTCAGTAATGCCATTAAATTTACAAACAAGGGAAAAGTTGAAGTTATCGCAGATTGCGAAATAATAAACCGGGAAAATGCTACTATAAAATTCATTGTAAAAGATACAGGTATAGGAGTAAAAAAGGAAGATATCCCCCGAATGTTTGATTCATTTAATCAATTGGATATCTCAACGAAAAAAGAATACCAGGGCACAGGATTAGGTCTGAGCATCGCAAGGAGTCTTGCATTGCTTATGAACGGAAACATTACTTTTGAAAGTGAATACCAAAAGGGAAGTACCGTATCATTAATACTTCCACTTGTAATAACTGGAAGCGAAAAATACAAAGACATCAAACGTAATAATCAACAAATTACAAATACTCCGGTGAAAGAAAAAAAGATTAAAATTCTTGTAGCAGAAGATGATGCCATAAATCAACTATACCTTGCAGGTTTTCTTAAATCGCAGGGATGGCAGGTAGATACAGCTCCAAATGGTATTATTGCTCTGGAAAAGTTTCAGAAAAACTCCTATGATATTATACTCATGGATGGACAAATGCCAAAAATGGATGGATTTGAAACTACTCAAAGGATCAGAGAAATAGAAAAAATTAATAATGATGGTTCTCACATACCAATTATAGCAATTACCGGATATGCAATCCCCGGCGATAGAGAAAGATTCATTAATGCAGGTATGGACGACTATGTATCCAAGCCCATTGATGAAAATAAACTAATAGAAATAATAAATTCCAGTATAAAGAACTAAAAAGAACGTGAGGCAGACACCTCACGTTTTTTTTTGCCATTATTTTTTCTTAGAAATAGATGTTAACTTAACAAATGTGAAACTTAAAACAATTCTTCAATAAACCTTACAGATTAATCCCTTTTTTTCAATTTAATTGAAAAGATTGTTATAATTTAGCAACTGATGCAATCTAATTTATAATATATAAATAAACCGAATAGTTATGCAAAATTTAGACTGGGCCAAGCTTCCTTTTGGCTATTTCAAGACAGATTACAACGTTCGTTGCTACTATCGCGATGGCAAGTGGGGCGAGATGGAAGTATCCTCTTCTGAATATGTAAACATACATATGGCGGCAACCTGTTTACATTATGGGCAGGAGGCCTTTGAAGGAATGAAAGCCTACAGAGGAAAAGATGGAAAAATCAGACTTTTCCGCTGGAAGGACAATGCGGCACGCATGCGCCAGTCATCGCAGGGTATTCTTATGGCAGAAGTACCTGATGACATCTTCTACAAATTGGTGGTTGAAGCAGTAAAACTTAATGAGAAATATGTACCGCCTTACGGACATGGAGCTGCACTTTACATCAGACCTTTACTCATCGGCACTGGTGTTCAGGTAGGTGTTAACCCTGCAAAAGAATATCTTTTTATGGTATTTGTAGGACCTGTGGGCCCCTATTTCAAAGAAGGATTTAACCCGGTAACCATTCAGATTGTAAGAGATTTTGACAGGGCAGCACCCCTGGGTACAGGAGCTATAAAAGTAGGTGGAAATTATGCAGGAAGCCTGAAAGCCAGTGAAAGAGCCAAAGCAGAAGGTTTTGCAGCAGTACTATTCCTTGAAGCAAAAGAAAAAAAATATATAGATGAAGCTGGACCGGCAAACTTTTTTGCAATTAAAGGCAATAAATATATAACTCCAAAGTCTGATTCCATTTTGCCATCAATAACCAATAAGAGTCTTATGCAATTGGCTCAGGACATGGGTATGGAAGTAGAACGCAGACCTGTCGCAGTTGAAGAACTGGCTGATTTTGAAGAAGTAGGAGCTTGTGGTACTGCAGCAATCATTTCACCCATTAAAAAAATTGTAGACCGGGAAAGCGGTCATACTTATGAATTCTGCAAAGATGGAAAAGCAGGCCCGGTATCTGAAAAGCTTTACAACAAATTACAAGCTATTCAATATGGTGAAGAACCTGATACACATGGCTGGGTTACTTTGCTGGATTAAACAGATAAAAAAAACGGGTTCCTGATTTAGCGAACCCGTTTTTTTTTAGTTATATAGTTTCAGATAATTCCTTTTTGTTTTAAAAGCCATTCCATTTCTTTTTGCAATTTTGAAGCTTCAAAAGCAGCAGCCAGATCAAATTTCTCATCAGTTGATGCAAAAATTATGCTCCGGGAGGCATTGATAAGTAATCCGCAGTCTTTATTAAGAGCTGCATTTGAAACATCTTTAAGACTTCCTCCTTGTACACCTACACCCGGCACCAGAAAAAATGAATCAGGGGCTATTTCTCTTATTTTACCCAGCATATCAGCTTTTGTGGCACCCACAACAAACATGATTTGCCGGCTGTTTTCCCATGTTAATGATTTTTTAATTACAGTTTCAAAAAGTTTTTCACCTCGCTTGTTTCGATCATATTGATGTAAATCCTGAAAATCATCTGAACCTTTATTGGATGTAAGTGCAAGAATGATGGTCCAGTTATCTTTATAGTTAAGAAACGGTTGAACAGAATCATGACCCATATATGGACTAACAGTTACTGCATCAAAGCCCAAGGTTTCGTAAAAAGCTTTTGCATAGCGAGATGCCGAGTTACCGATATCTCCTCTTTTGGCATCTGCAATGGTAAAAACAGCCTGATTAAGACCATTGATGTATTTCATGGTCTTTTCCAGGCTCATCCACCCTTTGCTACCTGAACTTTCATAAAATGCCATGTTGGGTTTGTAGGCAACAGTAAAGGGTAAGGTGGCGTCAATGATCCTTTTGTTGAATTCAAATACAGGATCATCATAATTATTCAAAAAGGCAGGTATTTTATCAGGGTCTGAATCAAGCCCGACACAAAGAAAGGATTTCTTTTCTTTTATGAGGCTAACAAGTTTTTCATAGTTCATGGGAAGAAAATTATGCAACACCTTCTTTGAGTTTCTCAGCATTTTCGGCAACCTGCAGCGCATCAATTATTTCCTGTATTTCACCGTCCATAATTGCCGAAAGATTGTACAAGGTTAAACTTATCCTGTGATCAGTAACCCTGCCCTGGGGATAGTTGTATGTACGAATTTTTGCTGAGCGGTCGCCGGTTGAGACCATGGTTTTACGTTGTGATGCAATTTCGTCAAGATACTTTTTATATTCCATATCAAAAAGTCTTGTGCGAAGTACCTTCAGGGCTTTTTCAAAATTCTTGATCTGCGATTTCTGGTCCTGACAGGTAACAACAATACCCGATGGCACGTGTGTAAGCCTGATTGCTGAATAAGTAGTATTTACTGATTGCCCTCCGGGTCCTGATGAGCAGTAAGTATCTTTTCTGACATCGCTCATCTTAAGATCAATATCAAACTCATCGGCTTCAGGAAGAATGGCAACCGTAGCAGCGGAAGTATGCACGCGGCCCTGGGTTTCAGTCTGCGGAACACGCTGCACACGGTGTACTCCCGATTCATACTTGAGTGTTCCATAAACTTTATTGCCGGAAACGTTGAAAACAATTTCTTTGAATCCTCCCGATGTACCTTCATTCATATCAACAATCTCGGTTTTCCAGCCCTTTTTCTCGCAAAATTTGGTATACATACGGAAAAGATCACCGGCAAAGATTGCAGCTTCATCCCCCCCGGTTCCGGCACGGATCTCAACAATAGCATTTTTCCCATCCTGAGGATCGGAAGGCACAAGCATGATCTTTATCTTATCTTCAAGATCTTCCTTCTTTTCTGAAAGCTCATCAAGTTCCATTTTTGCCATTTCGCGGAACTCTTCATCTTTTTCATTGGAAAGGATTTCCCTGGATGATTTAATATTATCTGTTACATTTTTATATTCATGATATACATCAACAATCTCTTCCAAATCCTTATACTCCTTGTTGAGTTGGATATAGCGCTTCATATCTGCAATAATATCCGGATCGGTTATTAATTGCGAAACCTCCTTAAACCTGTTATTTATAGCTTCAAGTTTTTCTAGCAACATATTTTTTATCAATTTGAAATTTCTGATTCGGGATCAGAAAAGAAATACAATCCAAATTCAATCATTAAAACAGCCTGCAAAATTACAAAAAATCAACGGCATTACAATTCATACCTAAACTTGCCATGTATTGAATCAATAAGTAGTTTTTTACCCTTATCATGCTGGCAATAACCTACTATTTGGGCATTTAGATTAAATGACTTACAAATATCTATTATCTCAGATGCATATTTTTCTTCAAGATAAATCTCCATCCTGTGACCCATATTAAATACCTGGAACATTTCCTTCCAGTCAGTTCCTGATTCTTCCTGTATCATTCGAAATAACGGAGGGGTTTCAAACAGATTGTTTTTAACAATCAGCATATCGTTAATGAAATTGAGAACTTTGGTTTGGGCACCACCACTGTTATGAATTAATCCATGTATTTCCTTCCGGAAGTGCTTCAGAATTTCAGCCATAACAGGTGCATAAGTGCGGGTGGGTGACAATACCAGCTTTCCTGCATCTATGCTTTCCGGAGTATCTGTTTTATCGGTAAGTAGCTTGCTTCCGGTATAAACCACATCTTTATCCAGGGAGTTATCATAACTTTCGGGATACTTTTCAGCATACACACGCGAAAAAACATCATGGCGGGCCGAAGTCAGTCCATTGCTTCCCATGCCTCCG
>PWLF01000187.1 GCA_003559475.1 Bacteroidales bacterium | reverse complement strand
TATTTTACCACAAAAACAAAACCCTACTTTATCTTTTTCTCTTTATCCCCGTTTTGCGGATTGCAAAGATACAAACTTTTTCTTAATTACAAATAAAATTTTGTGAAAATTTAAAAAAAGTATGAACTGCTTTTTAAAATCTATACTTTTTGATTTTAATTTGGAACTGCAAAGATAATACTTATTTGTAAATTAGCAATAAAAAATATTATTTTTTTTAATATTTTTTATTGCTGTCGGGGCTTTTAAATTTAATCTAAAAGTTTTTGAACTATATCTTCGTTTTTTATCCCTTCCGCTTCAGCTTTAAAATTACGCACAATTCGGTGTCTTAAAACCGGTTGAGCAATAGCTTTTATATCTTCTATATCCGGTGCATATTTTCCATTAATTGCAGCATGGCATTTTGCTCCTATTATAAGATATTGCGAAGCTCTGGGTCCTGCGCCCCATCCAATAAACTCATTAGCCCATTCATGGGCTAATGAAGTATTTGGCCTTGTTTTAGAAACTAAGTTAACTGCATATTCAACAACATTATCAGTTGCGGGTATTTTTCTTATTAAATTCTGATAGTAAATAATTTCATCATTATCTAGGATTTCCGACAATTTTGGTTCTTTACCCGATGTTGTTTCTTTAACTACATTAAGTTCTTCATCAAATGATGGATAGTCGAGTATTACATTGAACATAAATCTATCTAGCTGTGCTTCAGGCAGAGGATAAGTTCCTTCTTGCTCAATAGGATTTTGAGTAGCCAATACAAAAAACGGGTCATTTAGAATATGCGAATTACCTGCGGCTGTAACAGATTTTTCTTGCATAGCTTCAAGTAAAGCTGATTGAGTTTTAGGGGGCGTTCTATTAATTTCATCAGCCAATATAATATTAGCAAAGACAGGGCCTTTAACAAATTTAAACTTTCTTGACTCGTCAAGAATTTCTGTTCCAATAATATCAGATGGCATTAAGTCAGGGGTAAACTGGATTCTGCTGTAGTTCAATCCTAAAACACGTGCTATTGTATTTACAAGTAATGTTTTAGCTAACCCCGGCACACCTATAAGTAAACAATGTCCTTTGCTAAATATTGAAATAAGCACATTATTTATAACTTTTTCCTGCCCAACAATAATTTTAGCTATTTCTTTTTTAAGTTCGTTATGTTTTTCAGCGAAGCCATCAATTGCTTCAGCGTCTGATTTATAATTCATCTTCTAAATATTTTTTCAACCAATTATGAGAGAAATGACAATCATAAAAATTTTCATTGATATGTAAATATGTATCCTGTATTTTATCTTCTATCCAATCGTTAACTTTTTCTCTTCTTTTATTTTCCAAAGCAATTTGTTTTATAAAGTCATAGTTTTCGGTCAAATTAGCCTCTTTTGGCTGAGTTCTGTTTCTAAGATGCACAATTCTAAAGGCATAATCTCCATCTTCCGTCATCATTTCGGCTGGTCGGCTAACTTCCCCTACCTTCATTCTATCAACTATAAAAAAGAGGTTTGGGTCAACTTCTTCGGGTTTAAATCTAGTAGTATTGTTACGTTGATTTATTATTATTCCGTTATTGGCTTTACTGGGATGATCTGAAAATTCTCTGGCAGCTTCAGCGAATGACATTTCATTTCTTTGAATAATTCTTCTAATACTATCCAGCTTATTTTTTGTTTTATTAACCTCTTCCGCAGATATTTCAGGCCTTATAAGTATATGTCTTACATTGACTTGTTCTCCTCTTCTTTCAATTTTCTCTACAATATGGAATCCTGCTTTTGTTTCAAAAATTTCCGAGACTTCTCCGGGTTGGAGGTTAAAAGCGACTGCTTCAAACTCTCTATAGAACTCTCCACGATTAATAAATCCCAGTTCTCCTCCTCTTCTCGCAGAACCCGGGTCATCCGAATACATAATAGCTAGAGTACTAAAACTATCTCCATCTAGTATACGCTCACGAAACCTATTCAATCTATTTCTAGCATTAGCAATTTCTTCTTCGCTAACCGGTGGCACTTTAACTATTTGACTTATTTCAATATAACTTTCAACAATGGGGATTTCATTTTTAGGCAAGCTATTAAAGAATTCATTAACCTCTGATGGGGTAACTCTTACATTTCTAGTAATATTAGATTCCACTTTTTGACTTAACTCTTGCTCTCTTACAATATCTCTAAAGTCATCCTTAAGTTCTTCAATTGTTTTGCCATAATACTCTTCCAACTTTTCTCTTGAACCGATTTGGTGTATAAAAAACCTTAATCTTCTATCAAGAATCATTTCAACTTGTTCATCAGATATTTCAACGCTATCAATAATAGCTTGATTATATAGGAGTTTTTGATATAATGCTTCCTCAAAAACTTCGCATTCCGGGCTATCTCCTAACTCGATTTCGGGTTGGGCCTGATATTGAATTTTTTGATGATGTATATCCGACTTAAGTATAATTGAATTTCCTACTACTGCAACTATCTGGTCGGCAACTACTCTATCCTGCGACTTTAAGTTAAAGCTAATTAACCATAGGAGGAATAGGAATAAAAGAAACTGTTTTGTATCGCTCATATAATATGTATTATGCGTTATCATATAAATATTTCGAAACTGTTGGCATTATCGGCCTCTCTAAATAATTCATTTCTTAATTTATTTATAAACTGTTGTTTTCTATAATTCAATATAATTTTCTTTATTTCGCCTTCAACAAAAGTTAAAGGTGAAATACTTCCTTTTAATTTGTAATCATGGATATATAAAAAGTAACGATAATAATCGTCTGAGATTTCTATAAAACTATTATTTTTTAAAAAATTCTCCTGATTTGAAATATTCAAGGGGATTTCTCTTAAAAGTTCACTAAAGATAAGCCACGCATCTAGGCTTAAATGATAAGTTGCAGCATTTTGAACACAATACTCTTCAAGCTCAACAATTTTCCTGGGGTCACTAGTTTTGTATATTCTTTTGAGATAATCCTGGTCCGGAGCTTTTTTTGGAATTTTTATATAATTAACTTTAACTATATTATCCTTTAATTTAAATTCTTTTTTATGACTTTCATAATACTCTTTAACCTTCTCTTGATTCACTACAGTATCTAGTTTTTGTTTTAATACTTGATTCTCATAAGCGAATATTATCAAAGAATTCTTATAATCTCTTATTTTACTATCAAAATCCTTTTCTTCTTTATTAAGATTTTTCATAGCATGCTCTAAGAATATTTGCTGTCTTATCCAGTTGTCAATATATTTTTTTATAATATTTACACTATCTGAAGACGTTGCTCCATCAGGAACTATTTCTTGTATATCAGACATATATAGTTTTTCACCATAAGCTGTTGCAACTACATCTTCATCAATAGTTCCGGGCAAATAATCACAAGAAGAAAAAATAAAACTAAAAAACAGTAAAATGCAAGCAATTTTATTAAAATACGTCATTTTATATCTATATTTTTTTAATAATCAACAATTTGAGAAAAAACATCTTCATTTACTACAATTTTATACTTATCTCTAAGCTCCTCAATCCATTGTTTCTCAATACTATTTTGATAATCTGCAATTACTAACCCTCTTACTTCACTCAAGGGTTTGGGTCCTTGCTCAAAAACTTCATGAACATGAACGATATAATGCTTGTTATTATTTGAAATAACTCTACTAACACCTTTTTGAAAATCTATATTATTATTTAGAAATGCTAAATCCTTTTTATAGAAAGTATTAGTATTAACTTCCATTTTCTTTTCTTCATCACTATCCAAGGATTGTTTTATTTCTTTATATGCTTCTGCATTATTATCAATTCTTCTGAGATTTCTTCTAATTCTTCTAGCAGTTCTTTTATCATCACATGAATAAATTGTTGCTTTTATTCTGAAATCCGCGACATATTTTTCTTTATTTTCTTCGTAAAAATCTTTAAGTCCTGCTGTATCTTCCATAGCTTTTGACCAAACTTTTTTGTTGGTAAGTTCAAACAAAAGTATTCCGTCGTGATATTCTCTTATCATTTCATTAAACTCAGGATAATCTTTTTCAAGTCTTTGATTTTTATAATCAATTATTTCCTTTACTTTAAATGTCTCATATATTTGATTAATAAAAGAGTAAATTTCTTGTGGATTTCGTCTTTGCTGATTTTCTTGTATAAATTTCGCAAAGTCCTTTTGTTTATATTCTTTATCATTTAACACAAACAATATTTCATCCATATTTTTATCTTCCGGCACAAACCATCTTCTTTGAAATACAGAATTATCAACTATCTCATAAAAAAGGTCGAGATTTTGTCTATACTCTTGGAATTCACTATCATCTAATAAATTATTTACCACCGATTTTTTGCTTAGCATATCTCTTTCGGGGTCTTGCTTAACTTTTGCTTTCAGTTCATGATACATTTCATCAAAAGAACGCAAAGGTTTTCTATCAACAAGTTTAATAATATGCCAGGCATTATTTGTTTTGACCGGTTCAGAAAAGTCTCCAACATTTTCAAATTTGTAGACTACTTCAGCAAATTCCGTAATCATTTTATTAGCTTTATTAATTGACAACACCCCTCCCTTATCTGCTGATGCTCTATCATCCGAATATTCTTTAACTAATTCTTCAAAGTCATTCCCTTCAGTCAATTTTTCATAAATTTCATTTATTTTTTCTTCTGCTTTTTCAGTTTGCTCTTCATTAGTACTATTAATCATAATATGGGCAATTCTGACTTCTTCGGGGGCAATATGCTTTTCTGTAACTTTGATTAAGTGGTATCCATGAGTTCCTCTAACGGGTTCAGATATTTCGTTTATATTTAAATTATAAGCAACATTTTCAAATTCATAATCGGGAATTTGCAGTGATGTAAAATACCCTAGGTCGCCTTTATTTCCGGGTATTGTTCGTCTTCCTCTTACGGTTCTTTCTCGAGCAGAGGGGTCATCTGAATACTCTTTGGCGATATCGGCAAAATCTTCACCTTCAAGAATTCTTTCTCTAAGTTTTATTATTTTATTATAAGCTTCAAGGGTATCTTCCGGAGAAGCATATTTAGGGACAGCTACCAATATATGAGAAGCCCTTAAATGATATCTCATTCTATTATAAGATTCTTCTACCATTTCATCCACGAGTTCTCTATCCGTTAAGTAAGGTGTCGCAAGTTGATTTCTATAATTTTCGAATTCTTTAATAAAAGTCTCTGTAGTATCCATTCCAAGAGCTTTTGCTTCTTTAACTTTTAGTCTAAAGTTAAGATATAAGTCTAAGTATTCTTCAGTAGATTTGGGGTCTATAATATCACTATGCACCTTATTCTTTTTGTAAGCTTTAAGAAATTCCGATTTTAAAATTTCTTCACCATTTATAGAAATCAAAACAGGGTCATTAGTATTTGCCTTAACATAGCTGTTAGATAAGATAACGATGATTAACAACAAAAACATCAATTTTTTTTTCATCATAATAGAGTTTAGTTAAACAATCTTATTAGTTAACTATAATTAAAAATTAATATTATTTATTAATAAAAAACTTTGATATATATATATTAATAATACTATTAGGCTGGCTTAAAAAAACTAACGACTATAATTAGGTGCTTCTCGAGTTATTGTAACATCATGCACATGGCTTTCTCTAACTCCGGCATTAGAGATTCTTATAAACTGTGCCTTTTTCAATTCTTCAATATTTTTAGCACCACAATACCCCATTCCTTCTCTAAGTCCACCTACCAATTGATGGACTATTTCTGATAAATTTCCTTTATAAGGGACTCTTCCAACAATTCCTTCCGGCACGAGTTTTTTAATATCGTCTTCTACATCTTGAAAATATCTATCTTTCGAACCTTGTTTCATGGCCTCAATTGACCCCATTCCTCTATAAGTTTTATATTTTCTTCCTTCATAAATTATTGTATCCCCGGGAGCTTCTTCCACGCCGGCAAACATAGAGCCTGCCATAACTGATGATGCTCCTGCAGCTATTGCTTTAACCAAGTCACCTGTATATCTTGCACCACCATCAGCAATTACCGGTATATCTTTTTTATTAAGTGCTTTCGCAACATTATAAATAGCCGAAAGTTGAGGTACTCCAACTCCTGAGATAACTCTTGTTGTGCATATAGAACCCGGTCCAATACCAACTTTAATAGCATCTGCTCCTGCTTTCACAAGCTCTAGAGCGGCTTCCGGTGTTGCAATATTTCCAACTACAACTTCAGTTTCCGGATATTTCCGTTTAACCATCTTTGTAATTTCAATAACTTTACTTGAATGACCATGCGCAGTATCTATAACTATTGCATCAACATCTTCTTTAACAAGCGCAGCAACTCTATCAAGAGTATCCGGGGAAACTCCCACTGCGGCGGCAATTCTTAATCTTCCTCTTTCATCTTTACATGCAGT
>PWLF01000179.1 GCA_003559475.1 Bacteroidales bacterium | reverse complement strand
TTGAACTATTTAGCCAACTTGCAAATTTTTCTAAAGCTTTGTCATCATTTTTTCTAAATCGCTGTAAATGATTATTCATAACAGATATGACTTCATCGAAGTTATTGCTCTGAACATGTTCGCACATAGCTTTGTCGTCAGACCGAGAAATTTCATCTTTACTGCAAGTCCAAAAAGTAATGGAAATAGATAAAAGAATAAGTATTATTATTATTGATTTCTGTTTCATTTTTTAATCAGTTGTTTTAAAAGTTATATACATATTTTACTGAACTTCTTAGGAATTTATTCATCGTTTTTTGCTCAAATAAATAATATACTATAAATGCAAAATAATTGCAAAATTTTAAAAAACGGAAGAAAAAATGATGAATAAAACACATACGATAAATAACCAAGGTGTTAAAATTGAGTTGAATTATGTCGTTTATTCTTTGCGAAGCTAAGCGGAGCAAAGAATTTACTACCGGAAAACAAACCTCAAAGTGGTGATTTAGCATTGCTAAAAATTGATGATTTTTATTTGCAATTTACACTAGGGGCAAAGTTATAAAAAATTCTAATGTTTTTGCTACTTTTCAGCCCGCAATTGTGCAAAGCCTGCTGTTAGGCACTGGTGGTTTTAGTGCTTCAGTCCGTTAAACACCGCAAACTCTTTCAGAAAATAAACTTACCGATTCTTTCAGCCGCTATTTTAAATTTTCCGGATTCTGTCTGCTGTCAAAAATTGTTACAATGTAAATAGCGTCTGCATAAACTTTGTAAAATATTGTTGTTTGTTTAGATAAAACTAATTTTCTTGCTTCAATATACTGAGATTTCGGAAAAGAGAGAGGCTGCTTTTTTATTATAGAGATAGTCTTTTCAAGTTTCTTCAAGAATTTTTTGATTTCCTTTTCTGTCCAATTCTCTTGAAGGTATTGAATTATTCTTTCAAGATTTTCAACCGCTTCAACCGACCATATAACCTTAGAAATATTTTTCATATTTTTTCATAACTTCAGAATGGTCAAAAACTCTATTTTCTTCAATATCTTTCAGCCCTCTTTCAATAGACTTTCTTTCAGCCTCACTAATCTCATTCCACCAATCAGTAGTTTCAGCGATTTTCATTAACTTGTCTATTAAATTGCTGTCGCTAATGTTTGTAATCCATTCAATCAGTTGATATTTTTTAGCATGTATGTCCATTTTATTTCATTTTTTACAAAGTTACAAAATATTACAATTCATTCAATTAGTTAACGTAATTTTTCCTAAATTGTTTAGTAAACAGTTTATTTTCATTTATTTAAACACGATTTTTTCTCATGACTTTTTATACTGTTTCAAAGATTCTTTTTCAATTTTTACTCATGTGAATTTTCCTCTGTCAAGTTTATTTTCTTTTAGTTTTTCGGCTTTCAGCCGATTCTTTTAAACCGAATTTTCAAAAAATTCTCCGATTTTTTCAAAACGTTTCGTGAAGATTTTTTTCGGGATCTTCATTCAAGGTGTTTAAATCAAAACTTTCAGTTTCTTTGCTGGGACTTTCGCGCCGCACCACTTGTGCACAACGGTCAAGCATATATTTCAGTGCAGGGATGCGGGCTTCGTCACTGTCCACCGCTACAAAAGCCCACGCGGAGCAGTGAACGTAAAACTACCGCCAAACCCCGCTATTATTGGCTATAGCATGGTAATAGTGTTTTTTTGTCCAGAGTTCGTTTTCCTGAATACTTTTCACAAATTCAGATTGTAATAAATAGTTATCTTCTTTTGTTTTCCAATAATGTTTAGTGAGAAAAATAACTGCGAAGCCTTGGTTTAAAAGACAAAAAATATTTTTTCTCACCTTCATAAAAAAAATGCAATCGTTTATTATATGCTATAATCGTATCTCCTAATGATAAGGATATTACGTTGGGATTAGTCTGATCCAAATCTTCAATTATTATAAAATTGTTTTCCTTTGAAAATACAAATTGTTGAGTAAATACTTCTTTGTTTTTAGCATTATTAATGAATAAACCTGTTGAGTCTCCTTCAAATTTTATTGTTAAATGAGCTTCCGGATAGTATATTTCTTTATCTCTTCTATACAATGAATACTCTTTATAAATTTTGCTTGTATGACAACTATAAATTAAAAGAATGATCACTAAAAAAATGAGTTTTTTCATATTTTTTGATTGTTATACCCAATATATAATTTTGTTTCGCGCGCCACAAACATTATTACCAACGGTTTACGTGTATGTACTGTGGCTTAAGCGGGCTACTTTTTTGTCCACCGAGACAAAACATAAAGCGGACTACAAAAGTTTAATAACCGTACATTACCAGTCATAAGGCATACACGATATTGTTCACTGTGTTTATTTATTAAAATATTATATTTAAAGTTTATATCTTTTTAATTATCAGTGTTTTTTTAGTTATACATTAATATTATTTAATAAAAATCGTAAACCAAATAATAGTATACAAGTTATAAATATATTCAACAAGGCATATCCATATGAAAACTTATTAAAATATGATAGTCCGTAAATAACATTTCTTAAGATAAATAGGTTTACAATAATAATGGTAATCGGGCTCTGATGAATAACTATGCTAATATTATCTATTAAAAATGCCGGAACAAGAAATAATATAGATAATATTAATATGATAAAATATGGTGTCAACGAATATGCAAACACCAATTGTGTCTCATAAAGATTAGCTTTGCCTTGTAATATTTTTCCAACACCCCATAGTAAAGTTGGAATAATATATTTTAAAAATAATAAGCCTATTCCAATTGCAAAGAAAGGAATAAATAATAGCCAAAAAAACAAATTGTCCTTTAACAAATCCTTATTTTCAAACATTAAAATAGGAATAAAACCAAAAGTTATAATTACATAAATAATTGTAAGATTGAACTTATTGTCTTCAGGTTCCCTATTGTCAAGATATTGAAATGTTTTTTTTGGCTTTAACCAAATTGTAAAAATAGGTCTTACTTTGTTATTTTGATTATGCATTTATCTTTTTGATGTATTTTGTTGACAAACCTGTTTAGTAGCAAGAAAACATAGTGCACAACTTCTTAGGAATTTATTCATCGTTTTTTGCTCAAATAAATAATATACTATAAATGCAAAATAATTGCAAAAATTTTAAAAACGAAAGAAAAAATGATGAATAAAACACATACGATAAATAACCAAGGTGTTAAAATTGAGTTGAATTATGTCGTTTATTCTTTGCGAAGCGTAGTGGGGCAAAGAATTTACTACCGGAAAACAAACCTCAAAGTGGTGATTTAGCATTGCTAAAAGTTGATAATTTTTATTTGCAATTTACAGTTTTCTGCTACAATGGAAATTAATTGCTCGGAACCGGGTTGGCGTTGTTTGTTTAGACCTGGATAATTGATAAGTTGAAGGATAATTGAATTGACTTCGTTTGGTGTTATCTCTTGTGCTGAGTATTGAGTTAAAAGAAAACTTCGTAAATCTTCCTCAATTAAAACGTCGTCAGATTTTCTTACTATACTTGTACCCGACTGATGAGGAAAACCTTCTTTCCCCGGCAACTCGGTAAACGCATTTTCTAATTTTTCTTCTGTGAATTTCATTTAATTCTTTTTATTAATTCCTCAAAACATTTTGCAACATCTTTTTCATCAGGTATTTTTCTGTAAGCGAAAGCAGAAAGCTCAGTTTGATATTTTTCTTTAATTTGTTTCCAGATGCTTGAAAAATCAGAAACTAAAGGTGATTCAGAAATTGACTTAGATTGCCAGCCAATTGGCTCCTCAAACATTGCTCTATCGTGTTGCAGGATGGAATCAAATTGTTTCTTAAACGAACCTGAAGCTACAAATTCAATACACTCAGGATTATTCATCAAGTAATACAAATCATAAAAGTGTCTAATTCTCTCGGATATACTTGCAATTGTATTTTTCTTAAATGAAAATCGAATTAATGATACCGTCTTTTCCAATAGCGTTTGTTCTTTGCTCAATACTTTCTTTCACTTCAAAAGATTGGAGATTGTACTGCTCAATATACTTTTCATTGCCTGTTTGTCTTAAAAAGTCAAACACCATACTCTGAATGGTAAGTCGTTGATAGGGGAAATGATTAGCAAATGAGTTTATTTCAACAATGAGTTTGTTATTTGCATTAGTTTTTTCAGTTGAGATATATTCAAAAACAGATTTTCTAAACCTTGACCCTTTACTTGTTACACCTTCCATTTGCACTTCGGTTAAATCGGATGTGATTTCTTTTTCAATAGTTCGAATGATGGTTTTAATCTCATTTCCTGTTTTACCCTTGTTGTTTATGATGGCGATATCTACATCTTCCGAAAATCTCTCAATCAGATTATATCCTTTTGACAGGGATGTTCCTCCTTTAAATACAGATTCATTAACATATTTACTTTTCGCCAACTTACTTAACAACAATGTTATCCAGTAATCTTTTTCTACAAATTCGAGCTTAATATCCAAGTGCTGTGATGCAGCTCTCAATGTATCTGAAAATAATTTTATGTTGTGGTGAAGCTTCATATTATGTTCCATTTATTTGCGGTGGATAATGCTTTCGCTGCACCTGTTAGTTTATATTTAGTAATTGGGTTCAATGATTTAAAAAGTGGTTCCGTTACGTTGTTTTTTTGTAATTGCTCTAATAACGCGCCTAATAAGGCTCTTGTAGCAGGTGGATATTTTAAAGCCAAGCGAACCAATGTTTTGATTTCTTTATCCGTAAAGTTTTTGATAATGGCTAAAAACCGCTTACAGGATGCTTCTATATTGGTGTCAGGTATTTTTTTGATGTATCGAATGGCATCCAATAACTGCAAAAAAGGAATATTCTCTTTAGTAATGGTGTTTTTTTGCTTTACAAACGCAATGGTATAGTGTTCTCTTTTAAAATTTGGGCGAACCTGATTTTTTCCGATTTGTATTGTATTGCTTACCTGTGTGGTTAAGCCCATCCGGTTGTAAATGCTGTAACCTGTGAGATAGCCGGTTATTTTCCCGTTTTCTTCTAACAAATCTTTTACTACTTGTGCCTGATTTGGCTGTAGGTTGCCAAAGGCAGTATTTTCGGGTTTATAGTATTTCCCTTTGGAAAGTTTGGCAATCTTGCCCGCAGCCACCATGCGATTCAGAGCTTTAATTACAGCTTCTTTTTTGTTCACCTCTGTAGTAAAGTCTGCATAGGTGAACACATAACCCTTAGGCAATCTGTCTATGGTATATGATATGTATTCAGCAGTTTTCATCCTTTTTATTTTATTGCAAAGATAATTAATTTGTCCAGTTTATTAGCAAAAAAACTGGACATTTTTAATTTGTCAAGTTTTTGGTGCAGAAAACTTGACATTTTGAGTTGTGAGTATTATGTTAATAAATAATACTCATTCACTACTGTCCACTTAAATTAACCTGAGGGACAGTAGTGAATTTTTATAATAAATAATTTGGATCTAAGTCAAATTTTAATTTTTCTTCTTTTTAATTGCTGACTATTCAGCTTATTAGTGTGTTTTAATTAATGTTCTGTATTTGCTGTAAAGTATTGATTTAATGAATAGTAACTTGTTAGGATTTTATCTATCATTTTTTATTCAAAATTATAAATAAAAATGCTATAAATACAAAATAAAATGAAAAATAATTGGAAGAATTTTTAAAACAGAAGAAAATGATGAATAAAATACGTAGTATAAATATCCGGCGTGTTAAAATTGAGTTGAATTATGTCGTTTATTCATTGCGAAGCTTAGCTGAGCAAATAATTTACTGCCGGAAAACAAACCTTAAAGTGGTGAAAAACTTTTGCGAAAAATTGATGATTTTTATTTGCAATTTACAATAAAACTACAGGTATTTTTACCTCTCGTCTTGGTCGTTTTATTTTAAACTGCTCCCATTGTCTGCCGAATATATCCGTTTGCAAAATCTTAAAAGCACTTATACTTTGATTAATTGTAGAAACTGATACATTATCTACTGTGATCCTGTAATGCAAATAATCCTTTAATTGATTTGTTGTAATCTCATTGAGTGGAGTATTCACCCATTTTTCTAGCTTCTTTAAAAGTTCTTTGTAATTCTTAATAGTGCTTTCACTGTAATTACGATATTGTAATTCACAGCAAAAATCTTTAATGTAATTTCTTTCAATGATTGTTTTCATATCGATAAAATTTAAAAGTTAATAAAACCTCAAATTTATCGATAAAATTATCGCTACAGGATGTAGCGATTTAGTTCATCGGTTGGGTATATGAGCAGGTTTGCCTTGCAGAATGTTTCAATTTACCGACAACCTTAATGGCAAACTTGCTTATATACCGTGTTGAACTAAATCCCTACCGGGATAGTTTTATTCAAAAATAGTAATATTTTTTAAAATATTCTCATTAATCTGTAAATATTTATTAATCTTTAAAATTTACAGATATG
>PWLF01000069.1 GCA_003559475.1 Bacteroidales bacterium | reverse complement strand
ATAATAACTAATTTTTATATGCAAGGCTTTGAAGAAACTGCTATAGCTTTAGTTGTTGGAAGCTCTTTATATATTGAAGAGCAAGGTATTTGTGATGACACAATTTTTATAGAGGGAAGCGGAAGTTACAATAAAGAAAAGCAAGAAATAAAACTAACCTACACAGCAAATGATGGAGCAGATATTGACAACGTATCCGCAAGATATTATAACAGAGAAGACCTTTAATTTAAATTTTTTAATTTGAGGAAGAGGACTTTGTTTGCTCTTTTTTCTTTTCTTCCCGGCTTTGCATAATACTCAAATTATTCATAGCCTCTTCTTTAATATAAGCTAAATTATCCTTATCCAAAGCATAACATTCAAAAGCTTCATCAAATAATTCTTTAGTAATATCATGTTTTTTAAAAATACCCGCGTAATAATACTCAACAGAGTCTTTTATTGATGGGTTATCATCAGAAGCAATGTTTATATATGACTCAATAATATAAAAATCTGTAATTATATTAACCATTTTCTCTTTCTCTATCAAGTTCCCGCATTTATTACGCCCTGTGATTATTGAACACGATGGTAAAAAAATAAAAATAAATATAAACAAAACGCAAATAGTAAAAATTACACTAGTATGCTTAATTCTCAGACTATTTTTTTTTAAAATCATATTTAATATGCTCATAACTTTATTTCGAAAAACTTAAAAGATTACCTTTAATATCATTATTTATTATTCCATTATTATAAACATGATTTCCATTAATAAAAGTATGTATTACTTTTGATTTAAATTTATGCCCTTCTAAAGGAGACCATTTACATTTATAAAGTATATTCTCTTTATTAACAGTCCATTTATCATTAATATCAACGACCACTATATCGGCATAATTATTTTTTCTAATAAATCCTCTATTTTTTATTTTAAAACGTATTGCAGGGTTATGACACATCTTTTTTGCGATATTATCAAGTTTAATGCGCTTATTATGATACAATTCAAGCATTGAAACCAAAGAATGTTGTATCATAGGACCTCCAGAAGGACTCTGCAGGTATGGTTTTTGTTTTTCTTCTATGGTATGTGGAGCGTGATCAGTAGATACTATATCAATTTTTCCATTTAATAAGCTTTCGAGCAAAGAATTTTGGTCCTGTTTTGATTTTATAGCAGGGTTCCATTTAATCAAAGACTGCTTTTCTTTATAATCTTTGTCATTAAACAAAAGATGGTGTATGCATGCTTCCCCTGTTATTTGCTTTTCACTATCAAGAGGGGAATTATGGAATAAATCAAGCTCTTTTTCCGAACTTATATGAAGTAAATGCAGTTTGGTATTATACTTAAGAGCATATCCAAGAGCTTTTATTGAGCTTTTATAACACGCCTCGCTACTTCTTATAACAGGATGAAAATCAAAAGGAATATCTTCTCCATATTTTTCTTTAATGTTTTTAAGATTAGCTTGAATAATATTTTCATCTTCGCAATGAACAGCCACTATACCTTTAACACCGGAAAATATTTTTTCAAGAGTATTTTCATCATCCACAAGCATATTACCTGTAGATGCACCCATAAAAACTTTAATACCGCATACGTATGATGAGTCAGCATTAATAAGCTCTTCTATATTATTATTTGTAGCTCCGAGGTAAAAGGAATAGTTAACAAGCGAATTATTTTCAGCTATTTTTATTTTTTCATGAAGATTTTCAATTGAAGTAGTTTGAGGGTTGGTATTTGGCATTTCCATGACGGATGTGACGCCACCTGCAACAGCTGCTATTGACTCAGAGGATATGTTTCCTTTGTGAGTCATACCGGGTTCTCGAAAATGAACATGAGAATCAATTATTCCCGGAAAAACATACTTGCCGTTAATATCTATAGTCTTAATATCAGCTATTTCCGGTATATCATAAGAACTATCAAATATTTCAGCAATAAAATCACCTTCTATAAGAATATTGCCTTTGATAATGCTTCCTTCATTTACAATAAAGCCATTTTTTAAATAAATTTTATTGTCCATGCTTGTAAAAATATTAAAAATCAGACAGGTTTCTTTTTATATTTTTTAAACAAACTCTTTAACCTTAAAAAAATAACTCCCATAACAGCTTCTTTAAAAATGCCTTTGCTCATTTTAGAATCACCTTCAGTTCTATCTGTAAAAATTATGGGGACTTCTTTTATTTTAAATCCATGTTTCCATGTAGCAAACTTCATTTCAATTTGAAAAGCATAACCTGTAAATTTAATTTTATTTAGATTAATTGTTTCTAAAACCTCCCTCCTATAGCACTTAAAGCCGGCAGTCGTATCACGAATTTTCATCCCCGTAACCAGTCTAACATAAGCAGAGGCATAATAAGACATCAAAACCCTCCCCATTGGCCAATTTATAACATTAACACCATCAATATATCTTGATCCAATGGCAAGATCATATCCTTCATTTTTACAAGTATTATATAGTCTAATTAAATCTTCAGGATTATGAGAAAAATCAGCATCCATCTCAAAAATAAATCTATAGTCTCGTTTTAATGCCCATTCAAATCCGGCAATATATGCTGTACCTAAACCTAATTTGCCTTCACGGGTCTTTAAAAACAATTTATCAGAATAAACAGATAATAAACTCTTTACTATCTCAGAGGTTCCATCAGGTGAATTATCATCTATTACCAGAATATCAAAATCGACGGATAGTGAAAAAACCTTTTTTATAAGTCTTTCAATATTTTCTTTTTCGTTATATGTTGGTATTATAACTAAACTATCCGACACAATAAATCTCCTTTTATTCTTAATAATTAAATATACTCAAATAATAAATATATGTGGATTTAAATAAATTAAAATCTGCAAAAAATTAATCAATTAAAAGCCAAAATTAGCAAAAACTATTTATTATCAAAAATAATTATTTGTTTTTAATAAACAGCAAAAAATTTAAGCTATTGTCTTTAACTTATAAAAAATCATATAATGCCAAAATGACAGCAACACTAATATTTGATGCCTTTATGTCAGTTTTATTGATATTTTTATAAAAAAATGACATAAAATATTACTTGGCACCGGATTTGATATTTAATTAAGTAAAAAAAAATAAATGTCTAACCAAAAAATAAAGGAGGGTTTAACCATGTTACCAGCTTTAAGAAGTAGATTTAACATGCCAAGCTTTATGGATGATTTTTTCGGTCGTGATGCATCATTAGATTCATTATTTAATGAAAGAACCGGCGTAAATATACCTGCTGTAAACTTAGCCGAGAATAATAATGAATATAGAATTGAAGTAGCAGCGCCGGGATTAGATAAAAAAGATTTTAATATTAATCTTGACAATGATGTATTAACAATCTCTTCTGAAAAAGAAGACAAGAAAGAAGATAAAGATGATAATTTTATGCGCTGCGAATTTAATTACAGCAGATTTAGCCGTTCATTCACGCTTC
Source organism: Bacteroidales bacterium (assembly GCA_003559475.1). GTDB lineage: Bacteria > Bacteroidota > Bacteroidia > Bacteroidales > UBA7960 > PUKZ01. Next base: position 19,341 of record PWLF01000069.1, on the reverse strand, counting down.
CGGAAAGTGCAAACGCCGAAAAAATAAAGGCTACACATAAAGATGGAATTCTTTATGTGCATATTCCTAAAAAAGAAGAAGCTAAGCAAAAACCACCAAAGCAAATAGATATATCATAAATTGCTTTGTATGGTATTGGAGTAAAAAACTCTCAGATTAACATATTATCTGAGAGTTTTTTTGTTCGAAATTTCTTCCTTCGAAATTTTAACCAAACAATAGTGCCATTAAATTAAAAAAAAATATTAATTTTGATGTACAATATAGATTATAATATCTGAAACAAAAAATAAATTAAACTATAAAAACCTTAAATTATTATGTATATAAAGCTCATTAAATTTTTGATAATTAATTTATTTATTTTAATAAACTACAATTTAGTTTTATGCAGTGAAGACGTATATATAAAAGTACAAGTAGAAGGAATAAGTGATACTACAGCTTATTTAGGTTACCATCATGGAGGTAATCAGTTTGTGAAGGATACTGTTGACGTAGATAGTGAAGGAAACTTTGCTTTTATATTTGAAGAGAAATTGCCTGAAGGCATGTATTTTATTGTTGTGCCTGACAGAAGGCATTTTGAGGTAATAATTGATCAAAATCAACATTTTAAAATTACTACAAATGTTGAAGATCTCACGGGAGCCATAGTTTTTGAAAATTCACGTGTAAATTCTGCCTTTTATGACTATATGAGTTTTATTAGAAAAAAGGGAGAGGAAGTTAGACCTATACGTCAAAAAATGCACGACCCAACAATTTCTGAAGAAAAAAGAGACAGCTTAGCTGCTTTATCTAAGCAAATAGATAAAGAAGTTGAAAACAAACAAGAAAGTTATATTGAAGATTATCCTGACTGTGTTTTAAGTATGATATTCCGCGCCCAAAGACAACCTCCTGTTCCTGAAGAAATTTTTAAAGAAGACGGAAGTCCTGATCATGACGCATCATATTATAAGTATATAAAAGCTTTTTGGAACAATGTTGACTTATCCGATGAAAGAATGATTAGAACTCCTATATATCATTCAATGCTCGAACACTTTTTTGATAATATTGTTATTCAATATCCTGATAGTATCATAAGTACTGCGGATTGGTTCATTGATAAAACCAGAGATAATGATGAAATGTTCAAATATACTCTTTCATATCTTACAAGAAAATATGAAAGAGCTCAAATAATGGGAATGGAAAATGTGTTTGTGCACCTTGTTATGAATTATTATAAAACAGGAGAAGTTTTTTGGATTGAAGAAGAGAGATTAAACAGAATAATTGATAGGGCAAAAAGATTAGAGCCATTATTAATTGGAAAAACAGCACCAAATATAAAAATGTACAAGCCTGATAAAACTCCTGTATCACTACATGACGTTTCTGCTAAATACTTGATAGTAAATTTTTATGATACAGGATGCCCCGCTTGTAGAAGACAAACTCCAAAAATTAAGGAATTACATGAAAAATTCAAAGAATATGATGTGAAAGTTTTTGGAGCAAGTGCAGATTCAAGCAAAGATAAATGGTTAGAGTATATTGAAAAGCAAGAAATACAGGATTGGATAAACGTTAATGATATTGAAAACAAATCTCGTTTTAGAGATAAATATGATATTTATGCAATTCCTATGATATTTTTGCTTGATGAAAACAAAAAAATTGTAGCAAGAGATATTGGAGTAGAACAACTTGAACAATTATTGACTTTTAAGCTAAAAGAAGATACTGAAAAGCCATTAAAAGAAATAATGCAAGAAGAATAAATTTTTATTGATGTTCTTCTCTTAAAAGATCATTTACGGTTTTTACAGGATTAAAAGTTATAACAGGAACTTCTACAAAAACAGTTATCCAGTTTGCCATAGCTCCATTCCATAAACCCGGAAGCTCCATAGCTTTTAATGAACGACCATCTTTAGATTTATGACTAATAAACCCGGTTTTATGATCTATATATTTATCAAGCTCATACTTTTCTCCTTTATTATTTTTTAAAGAACAAACTATATCAACAGGATTAAAGTGAGTCGAATCGTTGAATATCTCAGTCTGCTTATTATTATTCTTATCAATTTGCGATGATTCTATAATTTGCAAACTTATCTTTTTATTTTTTGATTTAACCCAAAAAGGACCACCTCCCGGCTCTCCTTCATTTTTTACCATTCCACATACACGTATTGGCGAATTAAAAAAATCTCTTAGTAATTCTGTTCCTTTTTCTTTAGTAACTTCCTCAAAATATTTTTTATCAACATTAAGGCTTTCACAAGCAAAATTAAGGGCTGAATAATATAATCCTTCGTTAAGTTCATTTTTATCAATAAAATCTTTATATTTAAAAACTTCTTCCCTGATTTTCAGCAACATCCCTCCTATCATCTTTTTATAAATAACGGTTGGTTCTTTTAGCCTGTCTGTAACCACATTATCTATATTTTTTATAAAAACTATATCACTGTCAATGTTATTAAGATTTTTAATTAAAGCTCCATGCCCACCCGGTCGAAAATACAATTTACCGTCAGATTCTCTGAAAGGATTATTATCCATATCTACTGCTATAGTATCAGTTGATGGGTCCTGTACTGAAAAATCTATTTGATATTTAACGTCAAAATACTTTTCATATTTATATGCTATTTCTTTATAATGGTTTAAAAAAAGTTCTTTATGTTCAGGAGAAACTGTAAAGTGAATATTAACAATACCATTTTTATTTTTTGCATATAATGCTCCCTCAACAAGATGCTCTTCAAAAGATGTACGGTTACTCTCTTTATATTGATGAAATTTAAGTAATCCTTTAGGTAAATTACCATAACCAATCCCTTTATCTTCAAGCAAATATTCAATAATTGATAAATAATCTTTCTTTTTAAGACAATTTTCGGCATCAATACCATTTTTGGTCATTTTATTTGATAGATCATACCAAAAAGCAAAATCTTTTATCCTGCTGAAAAATTGCTTTGCATTATTATCATTTGATAGCAACATGTTGGCATCATAACCCCTCGAAAGTTTTTCTTTCCATTCATAAACATTTTTAAACATCCTTGTAGCTGCACCGCTCGCCGGAACAAATTTCATTATTGAATAATCTGCGGATAATTTTTCATACAAATTATTATACTCAATAATCTGTTTTTCTGATAGCACAAATATACCATCATTCGGAGTTGCCGGCTTTGCAAGCTCAATTGGAGGAAATCCTTTGTGAAATAGTTCTATTTGATTCTTTATATCGTCCTTTGTTTTCCCCTTTTTTTCTATTTGCTTAATATCCTGATTTTTTAACATAAGGTTTAGTTTTTATTTTCTTTCTTTAATATATCTTTCAATTTTTTTATCAAAAGAGTCTTTTATTTCAAGCAATAAAGGATTTTTAACAGAAAATTGTAAATTTTCAATTTTGTTAACAGGCAAAACTTTTCTTGAAGTACCTGAAATAAAAACAGCTTTCATCTTTTTAACCTCTCCAATATGAATCATTCTTTCAATAATTTTAATACCCATTTCCTCACATAATTGTATTATATACTTTCTGGTAATCCCGGGTAAAACATAATCCAAAGGAGGAGTATAAATGTAATCATTATCATTTATAAAAAAAATATTAGACCTGCTTCCTTCAGTAATATATCCTTCAGGGTCAACTAATATTGTTTCATAAACATTTCTTTCAACTTTGATTTTATCAGTATTAGAACGCAAAAATGTATCCATTAATTTAACATTAGGATTTTCTCTGGTTTTATAGTAAAAAGATACGGGAACACCTTGCAAATATTGTAGTTTTGAAGGATAATCTTTCGGAGTATGGTATAATAAAAATTTCTGTTTTTGATTAAAGTTTGATGGAAGAAAGACCATTTTTATTTTATGATCTTTAAAGTCATTATATTGTATTAAAGTATCTACTTGTTCAAATATTTCATTTTTAGAGAAAGGAAGGTTGTCATTATTAAGATTAACTGATTGCTCAAATCTTGAAAGATGGTCTTCTATAAATAGCGGAATCTTGTCAATTGTTCTAAAAACCTCATAAAGATATTTTGGTTCATTTAAAAAAGAATCATCAAAATCTTTATTATTTTTTATTTCACCATTTAAAATATGATAAACACCTGTTATTTCGGACATATTACTTATATAATCGTTAATAAGCTAAACTTATTTTCCATGACAGTGTTTATATTTTTTCCCGCTGCCACATGGGCAAGGCTGATTTCTTCCTACTTTTTTCTCAACTCTAACAGGTTCTGCTTTCTTTTGTCCTTGTCTTTGTTGCCCACCCAAAGCAAAATCTTCTCTTCCCGCTTGCAAGTTACTCATATCTGTTTTTTGAGGGGTATCAATATTAGTAACCTGATTAGGATCTTTAATAGGCAATCTAGCTTTAACAAGAAAAGATATAACCTCTTTATTCACTTTCAACAACATTTGCTTAAAAAGCTCAAAAGACTCAAATTTATATATCAATAATGGATCTTTTTGTTCATATACAGCGTGTTGAACAGATTGTTTAAGATCATCCATTTCTCTTAAATGTTCTTTCCATGAATCATCAATTATAGCTAAAGTTATGCCTTTTTCAATAGATAAAGAAACTTCTTGACCTTGAGTTTCATAAGATTTTTTTAAATTAGCAATAACATTAAGCGTTTTTACTCCATCAGTAACAGGAATTGATATATTAGAATATTTTTCGCCGGCTTTTTCATAAACCTCAGTTATGACAGGCATTGCCATTTGAGCTATAAGTTCATTTTTCTTTTTATAATCAATTTCAGCCGTTTCATAAAGCTTATCAGTAAGGACTTCCAGTTTACTTTCGATAAATTCACTTTCAGAGAATGGGGGTTCAAACCCAAAAGTACGAATAAGCTCAAACTTAAAACCCTCATAATCAGTAGCTTCTTGATATTCTCCAACCATTTGCTCACAAACATCATACATCATGTTTGCCAAATCAACTGCGAGTCTTTCACCAAATAAAGCACTGCGTCTTTTAGTATAAATAACTTCTCTTTGAGCATTCATAACATCATCATACTCAAGAAGTTTTTTTCTTATTCCAAAATTATTTTCCTCAACTTTTTTCTGAGCTCTTTCTATAGACCGAGTTATCATAGAATGCTGAATAACTTCACCTTCTTTAATTCCAAGTCTATCCATTATTCTGGATATTCTTTCAGAGCCAAAAACTCTCATAAGGTTATCTTCAAGAGAAACCATAAACTGTGATGAACCGGGGTCTCCTTGTCTTCCTGCTCTACCTCTAAGCTGTCTATCAACACGCCGAGATTCATGTCTTTCTGTTCCAACAATAGCAAGCCCTCCGGCTTCTTTAACTCCGGGGCCTAATTTAATGTCTGTACCACGACCTGCCATATTGGTTGCAATTGTAACATTTCCGGCTAAGCCGGCTTCAGCAACAATTTGAGCCTCTTTTTGGTGATGTTTTGCATTAAGAATATTATGCTTGATTTTTTTTAACTTAAGCATTCTGCTAAGCACCTCGGAAATTTCAACAGATGTTGTACCAACCAACACAGGACGCCCATTATTAACTAATTCAGAAATCTCTTCAATAACTGCATTATATTTTTCACGTTTGGTTTTATAAACTAAATCCTGTTTATCAATTCTTATTATAGGTCTATGTGTTGGAATTACAACTACATCAAGTTTATAAATATCCCAAAATTCACCTGCTTCTGTTTCCGCCGTCCCTGTCATCCCTGCAATTTTATCGTACATTCTAAAGTAATTCTGCAAAGTAATAGTAGCATAAGTTTGTGTTGCTGCTTCAACTCTAACATTTTCTTTAGCTTCAATAGCCTGATGCAAACCATCTGAATATCTTCTTCCTTCTAAAACACGTCCGGTTTGCTCATCAACTATTTTTACTTTATTATCCATGATAACATACTCTGTATCTTTTTCAAATAAAGAATAAGCTTTAAGCAATTGATTTATGGTATGTATTCTTTCAGATTTAACAGAGAAATCATTTAACAGTTTATTTTTCTTTTCAAGTTTTTTTTGTGAATCTAAATTAGATTTTTCTAATTCAGCCATTTCAGCTCCTATATCGGGCATAACAAAAAAATTAGGGTCATCACTATCTCCGGTGATTAAATCTATTCCTTTGTCTGTCAGCTCAATAGCATTATTTTTTTCTTCAATTACAAAATACAATTCATCATCAATTATATGCATATTTTTTCCTTGCTCTTGCATATAAAAGTTTTCAGTTTTTTGCATTATGGTTTTAAGTCCGGGTTCTGAAAGTAGCTTAATAAGAGCTTTATTTTTAGGTAATCCTCTATAACATCTAAAAAGTAACTCCCCTCCCTTTTTTTCATCCGGTTCACCTTCTTTTGGCAACAATAATCTTCTCGCTTCTGCCAATAAATCAGTAACTAAACGTCTCTGAGCACTAACAAGTTTTTCAACTTTAGGTTTCATTTGGTGAAATTCATGTTCATCACCTTTGGGTGTGGGTCCTGATATGATTAAAGGCGTTCTTGCATCGTCAATTAAAACAGAGTCAACCTCATCAACTATAACATAATTATGTGGTCTTTGAACTAATTCCTGAGGATTTCTAGCCATATTATCTCTCAAGTAATCAAAGCCAAACTCATTATTCGTACCATAGGTTATATCAGCCCTGTATGCTTTTTTGCGTTCTTCAGAATTAGGAGTATGCTTATCAATACAGTCCACTGTTAACCCATGAAATTCAAAGATAAGTCCCATCCATTCAGAGTCTCTTTTAGCCAGATAATCATTAACAGTAACAATATGCACTCCTTTGCCTGCAAGAGCATTAAGGTAAACAGGCATAGTAGATACCAGAGTTTTCCCTTCGCCTGTAGCCATTTCGGCAATTTTTCCCTTATGCAAATGAATCCCTCCTATTAACTGTACATCATAATGTACCATGTCCCAGGTAATAAGATTACCTCCAGCTGTCCATTGATTTTTATATATGGCTTTATCTCCTTTAATATCAATATTATTGCGTTCAGCAGCTAAATTTCTATCAAAATCCTGAGCTGAAACAACAACTTCATCATTTTCTTTGAATCTTCTTGCTGTCTCTTTGACAACAGCGAAAGTTTCAGGCAATAACTCTTCAAGAATATCATCTATCTTATTTTTGATAACTTTTTCTAAATCATCAATTTGATCATATATCTTCCTTTTTTCATTCAAATCCATTTCATAGTTGTCATCAACCATATCTTTAAGATCATTAATAGAGTCTTCTTCAACACTTATATGATCTTTAATCTTCTTTTTAAACTCATTTGTTTTATCTCGAAGCTGGTCATTATCCAAATCTTTAATTAATTCATACTTCTCATGAATCTTCTCATACAATGGTAGTATTTCACGAAAATCCTTATCCGCTTTATTCCCAAATAATTTTTTTACTATACTTAACATATTTTAAATATTGTTTTATATATGTGATATTTTCAATTTAGAAAAACAACTTTTTATTATAATTCACAAAATTAAGGCAAATAATCAAAAAAAATATTATTTATTTTACTTTTTATAAATAATTTAAATTGTTTCATTATATAAACGGCAAGTTATTTTCTTTATTTGTAATGATTAATATTTAATAAAATTAGTATTTTTAATTGTTATTAATTATAACTATAATATTAAAAAAGCCGGTATTTGCCGGCTCAGATAAATAAAGTTATTTTATAAATTATTAATATTCGTCTTCATGGAAAAAGAAATCATCTTTTGTAGGATAATCCGGCCAAATATCCTCTATGCTTTCATATACTTCACCTTCATCTTCAATTTCCTGAAGATTTTCAATTACTTCCATAGGTGCGCCTGATCTAAGAGCATAGTCTATAAGCTCCTCTTTAGTTGCAGGCCAAGGAGCATCTTCAAGTTTTGATGCCAGTTCAAGTGTCCAATACATATCTTTATTGTTTTTTTTTGCAAAAGTAATTTTTTTTATGACTTTGTCAAGAAAAAAAATAATTTGTTTTTAAAATAATGAAAAATTAAATGTAATTATTATAAAAAAAGCCTTGTGATTGTGCAAAAAACTTAAATCTATCTATTATTTATTTTTTTATTTTCAAAATTTATAAAATAACTTTAGAAGCATTAAAATTATTATACTTTTTGTTATACTTTTGCAATAAATAAAACAATTTGAAATGTCAAAGAGTAACATTAAAATAAAAAACAAAAAAGCATCATTTGAATTTCATTTGATTGAGCGGTTTGTGGCAGGGATAGTACTTACAGGCACAGAGATAAAGTCTATAAGGCAAGGAAAAGCAAGTATAAAAGAAGGTTATTGTTTTTTTGACAAAGGAGAATTATACATTAAGAATATGCATATTTCAGAATATAGTCATGGCACATATAATAACCATGATCCGAAACGAAATCGTAAACTTCTGTTAACCAAAAGAGAATTAAAAAAACTGGAAAGCAAAGTATCTGAAAAAGGACAAACAATAGTTCCTACGTTATTGTTTATTAATGATAAAGGATTAGCAAAATTAGAAATAGCTCTTGCTAAAGGTAAAAAAGTATATGACAAACGTGAGGATATTAAGAAAAAAGATATTAAACGCGAAATTGACAGAAAAGATATATAGTTTAAATTAGTTCATAAAAAACATTTTAAACAAATCTAATTACTTATTTTTTTTCTCTTTATAGAAATATTTGATTTTGATATTATTTTTATGTTTTCTGCTTTTTTTCTGTTTAGCTTTTCTGTCAAAATATTCATCCCATTCGTCTAATGTCTTTCCATCAAATTCCTTATCTTCTTCATCCTCTTCTTCAAATTCCCAGCTGTATTTTTTTCGTTGCGGACCTTCTTTTTTAAAGAAAATTGCTAAAATAATACCAGCCAGCATCCCCATAAGATGTCCTTCCCACGAAACCCCATCTTTAATAGGCAAAATACCCCAAACCATACCTCCATATAAGAATGCAACCAACATAGATATAGCCATAAGGCGAGGATGTTTTCTAATAATCCCGCTGATAAACAAAAAAGCAGCTAATCCATATATTACTCCGCTGGCTCCAATATGATACGACTCACGCCCCATAATCCATAACCAAATATTGCCAATCAGCCAAACCATAAAAAATATTCGTAAACCTAAATTTTTGTAAAAATAAAATAACATTGGTATTAAAACCAATAATGGTAGCGTGTTTGAAATAAGATGAGAAAAGTCGCCATGAATTAATGGAGAGAATAATATTCCCGGCAAACCTTTAATGGATTGAGGAAAAACACCTAAAAATGAAAGTTTTACATCAAATGTTATTTCAAATATTTTAACAAGCCATAATATTATTACAAAATAAAGTCCATAAAGAAAACATTTGAAAATACGTTGCTTTTCACTTTTTTCACTTTTTTCACTTATTTCTTGGTATTGCTGATTTTCTCTTATAATCAAAATTTTTTAGTTTTTATAAGCAAATTTACAAAATGATTTTGAATTTTATTTAATCTTAAGGATAATAGTTTTGTATATTTGCACGAATTCAAAATAAATAAAACAATAATAAAATCAATATATTATAGTTTTATTAATAATAAATTAAACCATTATTGTCAGATAGAAACATTAAATATTAATCAAAAAATTAATAACATAATGAACAATTTTAGATATATTTTCATTGTATCAGCTATATTTTTTATAACATATAGTTTTTCTGCAGTAAATGCTCAAAATACGGAAAGCGTTGATCAGTCTCATTTAAAACTCATACGAGCTTTACAATACATAGATTTAGGCTACATAGAATCTGTTGATAAAGAAGATTTGGTTGAATATGCTATACGAGGTATGCTAAAAGAACTTGATCCTCATTCTGTATATTACTCTGTAGAAGACAAAAAAAGAGCTGATGAACCTTTAGTAGGCAGTTTTGAAGGCATTGGAGTACAATTTGATATTATTAGAGATACTATAGTCGTAATTTCACCTATACCGGGAGGTCCTTCTGAAAAGCTTGGTATCATGCCCGGAGACAGGATTGTGAAAATTGATGATGAAGAATCAACGGGTAGTAAAGTCAATAACAGATTTGTTCAGGAAAAATTACGCGGAGAAAAAGACACAGAAGTAACTGTAGAGATTAAAAGGCAAGGTGTTGAAGATTTATTGTCTTTTACTATAGTAAGAGATAAAATTCCTATAAATAGCTTAGATGCTGCTTTCATGGTTACTCCTGAAATTGGATATATAAAATTAAATCGTTTTTCGAGAACAACTATGAATGAGTTTAATGAAGCCATTGATACTCTTCTAAAACAAGGTATGGAAAATCTTATTCTCGACCTAAGTTTCAATTCAGGGGGGTTTCTTGATGTGGCTATAGATTTAACTGATCAGTTTTTTGGAGAAGGTAAAATGATAACTTATGTTGAAGGACGTGCTACACCAAGGCAAGACTTTAAATCAACCGAAAAAGGTGCATTTAAAGATGGCAAGTTGGTTGTTCTCGTAAATGAAGGCAGTGCATCTGCCAGTGAAATTCTATCCGGCGCCGTACAAGATTGGGACAGAGGGTTGGTTATTGGTAGGCGTACATTCGGGAAAGGTTTGGTTCAAAGACCTTTTGAATTGCCGGATGGCTCTGCTATAAGACTAACAACAGCACAATATTTTACACCATCAGGAAGAAGTATCCAAAAACCTTATGATAACGGAGATGAAGAATATTATACAGAGTTATCCGAAAGATTGGAAAAAGGAGAATTAGTTAGCCCGGAAAAAATTGATTTTCCTGATTCGCTTCAATACGAAACAGCAGGTGGAAGAATAGTTTACGGAGGTGGTGGAATTATGCCGGATATCTTTATTCCTATTGATACTAACAGAGTCTCTGACTATTTTTCTACGCTTAATCGAACGGGAATAATTAACCGATTTTCTTTTGAATACACGAATGATAATAGAGATGAGTTATTAAGTAATTATCCTGACTTAGAAAGCTTTATTGATAATTTCAATGTGGATTCTTCTATTTTAAACAAACTTGAAGAATATGCCATAAAAAATGATATTGATTTTGATGAGTTTGATGAAGAGGTAGTCACCGAAGAAGATGAACTGTTAAAAAACAGAATTAAAGCAATAATTGCCAGAAATATTTGGGATCATAGCGCTTCAGTAAAAATTAGCGTTGAAAAACTTGATGGCTTTCAAAAAGCATTAAAGGTCTTACAAGATGACACGTTTGAAAACCTTAATTTAAATTGAAAAGGTTATTAAAGTTTTATAATAAAATATCTATATCGTTCAAAAATAATAAATACACTTAATAATTAATGATGAGCGAATATATAAATTATAACGGAAGTCTTGTCAATAATAAATCTAATATAATTAGCTCGTCAAACAGAAATTTTTTATATGGTGACGGTATTTTCGAAACTATACGAGTATTAGAAAAAAAACCATATAATATAGAGTTTCATTATAAACGATTAATTAAAAGCTCAAATATTCTAAAAATTAAACTTCCAAAAGATTTTTCACTAGAATATTTCTCTAATAATATTACTTCACTAATAAAAAAAAACGGGCACATGCCTGCTGCAAGAGTCAGGTTTACTCTTTTTAGAGCAAATGGAGGCTTATATCAACCGCTATCACATGAAGGATTATTTTTAATTGAAAGTTCTAACTTAAGTGATGATAAATTTACATTAAACTCAAAAGGTTTAAATATTGATATTTATCAAGATATTAATAAAAACAAAGGCGTTTTAAGCAATATAAAATCTTGCAATTCTCTAATATATATCATGGCTAAGATATTTGCCACTGAAAATAATCTTGATGATTCACTAATATTAAACAATAATAACAACGTAATAGAAGCGACATCATCAAATATATTTATTGTTAAAGATAATAAAATATATACTCCTCCTCTAAATGACGGATGTGTGGATGGCACTATGCGTTTGAAAATTATTGAAATTGCAAGAAGAAAAAAAATAGAAATTAAGGAAGTTTCTTTAATTAAAGATGATTTATTTAAAGCATATGAGGTTTTTTTAACTAATGCGGTTTCAGGTGTAAAATGGGTTTCAAAATTTCAAAACAAAACATACAAGAAAAAAATATCAGATATATTAATAAAAGAATTATAAAAATATTCTTTTATTTCTTATCTTGCTATTCCAGTATTTAAATCTTTCAACAATTTTTGCAATAGAAACAGGTTTAGTAAGATAATCATCCATTCCCTGAGCCAAATAGAATTCAGCATCTCCTTCCATAGCTTTTGCACTTAGACCAATGATAACAGGTAAAGCAGATTTGCCATAAAGTCTTTTTAACTCTTTAACAGTAGTAACACCATCCATAACCGGCATTTGAATATCCATAAAAATAAAATCATATTTTCCTGGAGCAAATTTCTTTAATGCTTCTTCTCCATTTGAAGCTAATTCTGTTTTACATCCAATTTCTTTTAACATTAGCGAAAGAACAAGTTGGTTAGTTTTTTTATCCTCAACTAATAAAACATTAAAAGGTTTGGGAAGTTTAACAAACTTTTCCGGGTTGTCAAACTCCTCCGGATACTGTCCTTCTTCACTTACTTTTTTAGCCATAAATGTAAACCAAAATTTAGTTCCGGAGCCAAGATCACTTTCCAACCCTATTTCTCCACCCATAAGCTCAACCATTTCTTTGCATATAGCTAAACCCAAGCCTGTTCCCTCATAAACTCTGGTATCAGAAGCATCAGCCTGAGAAAACATATCAAAAAGCTTTCCCTGATTTTCTTTAGAAATTCCTATACCGCTATCTTCAACTGTCACTTTTATTCTGTAAGAGTATCCAATTTCTTCCATCAAAGTATATGATAATTTTATCCCTCCTTTATCTGTAAATTTAACAGCATTTGAAACCAAATTTGTAATCACTTGACTAAGCCGATATTCATCAGCATAAATTTCATTGGGAAGCTTATCATCATACTTTATATCAAAATATATGTTTTTTTGTTTTACTAAAGCATAAAACAATTTATGAATTTTTGTTCCACTTTCCTTTATATTAAAAACTACAGGATTAAGTTCCATCTTGCCTGCTTCAACTTTCGATAAATCAAGAATATCATTTACAATTTCCAGCAAGCTTTTAGAAGAAGACATTACTATGTCAACATATTTTTTTTGCTTTTCATTAAGCTTTGTATTCTGAAGTAATCCACTCATACCAATTATTCCTGTCAAAGGAGAACGTATTTCATGACTCATATTAGCAATAAACTGCTGTTTGATGTTTGCTACCTTATCTGCAATTTCAACTTTATTTTCAAGTTCTCCATGCTCAACTTCTTTTGTAATATCCCAACATGCACCAATAATTCTTGAAGGTATTGACTCATCATTATTTTTAAAAGCTGAAGCTACAACCTTTATAAATCTTGTTTTCCCTATTTTATCAACTATTCTGAACCAGTCTTCATAATGACTATCAACATAATCATTAATTTTAGAAATATTATCAAGAATCTTATGATCATCTTCATTATAAATGATTCTTTTAAATTCTTCAATAAGATTATCACTGCATTCTTTATCAATTCCGAGAAGATTAAACATTTCCTTTTCCCAAATCAGTTTATTTTCTTTAATATCATAATCCCAAATGCCTATTCTCGCAGACTGTGTTGCTAGAATTAATCTTTCTGATAACTCTCTAAGTTTTTGCTCTGTATTTTTTCTTTCTGATATATCCTGATAAATTGCAAAAATTGCAAGCTGATCATCTTTTAAAAATACCGGTTTTCCCAAAACAGAAACCTGTATTTTTTCTCCATTCTTATTTTGCCTAACTGTATCAAAATCTACTTGTTGTCCTTGGGTAACGCTTAGTGTGGACTCAACACCTTCTTTTTTTAAATCTTTAGGAACTATCAAATCATTAATCAACATTCCTTTGACTTTATCTTGTTTATACCCGAAAAGTTTTTCAAACTTTTTATTGAGTCTTTGAATTTTATCATGATTATCTATTATTGCAATTGCAACAGGGGCTTCATTTACTAAAGTTTCAAAATAAGTTTCCTGAATTTTTAATTTTTGCTCTACAATTTTTTTATCTGTAATATCTATAGTAACACCACTTATACCAATAATATTATTATCCTGGTCAAACATAACCGAACCTCTTATCTCAGCCCATTTATAACCGCCGTCTTTGTGAGTAAACTTTACTTCAGTAATAATATCAAAATTATCCATATTTTTTGATCTGTATTCGGGCATTTTATGTTTGATATCGGATAACTTATTCAAAATATTAAGGTAAGAGTCTTTATCAGTAATCTTTTTTAAAGGCATCGAAATAATTTCCTCTGGTTTATATCCGAGGAAATCATAAATTGATGGACTAACATATTTATATCTCTCCAAATTTTCTTCAATTATCCAAACAACATCATTTATGTTTTCTGTTAAAATCCGGTATTTATATTCACTTTCCCATAAATTATGCTCTGTTTTCCTTTTACTTATAAAAGTTTCATGATGCTTTAATGCACGAAGTACCGAAATAGGCAAGTTATTATACAGATTACTATCTTTTACTAAACAATCTGAAGCAAAGCTGTTTAAGGCTTCATTAATATTTTGAAAATCATAAAAGTCAAATAAAACAATTACAGGAAACTTAAATTTTTGAAATGTTGTAGGAAAAAAAACTGAAGCTGTACCATCCGGTAATTCATAACTTGATATTAAAAGATCAAAACTTTTTTTATCAATTAATTTTAATGCGCTTGAAATATTAGATACTTTTTCAAAATTATAACCGAAATTATTATCTTTAAGGGTTTTTATTGTTTTATCAATGATGTCCTTTCTCTTCTCTACTATAAGAACATTTTTAATTTCAGCCATAATTTTTCTTAAACCTTACAGTTTTAACTTTTTATTTTAACAAAAAAATTAAGCAAAAAAACATATTAAAGCTATTAATATATTTAATTACTTTTTTATTAAGTGTAAATATAGTATTATTTAATAAAAATAATCAAGTCATGATGTAACAAAACAACAATTTTACGAATTATTATATAATATTTGTTTAAAATAGACATAATAACAAAATATTTAATATATTTAAAATTAACATTTATAGGCAATAATTATAAATTTATTTGTGCAATTCAAATAATTATGTTTCAAAGATTGCTTTATTTTGAGGTTTGCTGATTTTATTAAATAATAGATGACTGTGGGCAAAGATATGCAGGCTGATTTTTATATACTTTATCAATCCAAGTATCAATAACAAACTTGCTTACTACTTACTAAACATCCATATTAAATAATGGCATTAAATATTTTTATACTAATGATTACCTTTTTTTATATATTTGCTTTTTAAATCAAATGCTATTAATAAAATAAAAAAAGAATTTACTATGAAAGATCTTAAGAATTATATTGAGTCCAACAAGGATAGATTTTTGGAAGAGTTATTTGAGCTTATACGAATTCCATCCATAAGTTCAAAAGAAGAGCACAAAGATGATATGTATAAAGCGGCAGAATGGATAAAGAATAAACTAACAGATGACGGAGCTGAAAATGCAGAAGTTATTTCAACTGAAGGACATCCGGTAGTTTATGCAGATAAAATATTAGACCCGTCATTGCCTACGGTTTTGGTTTACGGACATTACGATGTACAACCTGTAGAACCCTTAGAGCTTTGGAAAAGCAAGCCTTTTGAGCCTGAGATAAGAGATGGAAAGATTTGGGCAAGGGGTGCTGATGATGATAAAGGTCAGATGTATATGCATTTTAAAGCATTTGAGTACCTTAACAGCACCAATCAACTTCCTTGTAATGTTAAGTTTATGATAGAAGGTGAAGAAGAGATAGGGTCACCAAATTTAGGAAAATTTTGTCAAGCGAACGAGGATAAACTAAAGTGTGATGTAATCCTTGTTTCTGACACTGCTATGATAGCAAAAGATGTTCCTTCCATTACCACCGGCTTGAGAGGTTTATCTTATGTGGAAGTAAAATTAACAGGACCAAACAGAGACCTTCATAGTGGTTTATTTGGAGGAGCAGTTGCCAATCCAATTAATATCTTATGTGAGATGATAAGTTCTTTAACAGATGAGAATAACAAGATAACTATAGACGGCTTTTATGATGATGTAATTGAAATACCGCAAAATGAAAGAGCAGAGATGGCTAAAGCTCCTTTTAGCCTTGAAAATTACAAAAAAGCACTTGATATTGAAGATGTTCATGGAGAAAAAGGATTCTCTACAATTGAACGTACCGGTATTAGACCTAGTCTTGATGTTAATGGTATTTGGGGCGGGCATACAGATAAGGGTGCAAAAACAGTATTGCCATCGGAAGCTTATGCGAAAATATCTATGAGACTTGTACCTAATCAAGACTCACAAAAAATAACAGAACTATTTGAAAAGCACTTTACTGCTATTGCTCCTAAATCGGTAAAAGTTGAGGTTGACTTCCTGCACGGTGGCGAAGGATATTCTGCTCCAAGCGATACAAGCGAATTTCAGGCAGCAAGCAAAGCTTTTGAAGATACATTCGGGAAAAAAGCTATACCTGTTAAAAGTGGTGGAAGTATCCCTATAATTTCTTTATTTGAAAAAGTTCTCGGAGTAAAGTCTATTTTAATGGGCTTTGGACTAGAGTCAGACGCTATTCATTCTCCAAATGAAAACTATCCTGTAGATAATTTTCTTAAAGGAATAGAAACTATACCATACTTTTATAAACACTATTCGGAGATGAAAAAGTAAAATAATATATAAAATATAGTTTTAATAAAAAACCCGGAGAATATCCGGGTTTTTTTATGTCTTTAATCTATACTTTTTAAAAAATCAGCAAAACAGTCATCAAAAAATAACAAAAACTTATCTTTTTGCATAACACCCCCAATATTTTTAATATAATTCATTAAAAAATCGTATTTTTTTCAAAAACACCCTATTTTTTATTAACAATTATTTGTTTTTATAAACATTTTTTAAATTACACCCCATTTTAGTATATATTTGTCAAAAAAATATTTAATCACAAAAAACTAATAAAATGCACAATAGAAGATTTTTAGCATTAAAAGATGCATTGAGTCATGCTCCGCTCGAAGTATCAGATCATCCTTCAAAAGTATCAGATTTTTTTGGCACAAATGTTTTTTCTAATCGTGCTATGCGAGAGTATTTACCTGACGACGTTTATAAAACAATCACAGAAAGCATAGATAAATCGGAGCGTATTGATAAAAAAACAGCTGATCAGGTTGCTTCAGCTATGCGAGCGTGGGCAATAAACAAAGGCGCTACTCACTATTCTCACTGGTTTTCACCTTTAAATGGAGCTACTGCCGAGAAGCATGATGCTTTTTTTAATCCGACAAATGACAATATGTATCTTGAGCAATTCGATGGCAGCCAACTTGTTCAGCAGGAACCTGATGCCAGTAGCTTTCCAAGTGGAGGAATTAGAAACACCTTCGAAGCTAGAGGATATTCAGCATGGGATCCCTCCTCGCCCGCCTTTATAATTGATAAAACGTTATGTATTCCTACAATTTTTGTCTCATATACCGGTGAGGCACTGGATTTTAAAACTCCTCTACTAAAAGCTCTTTCTCTAATTGATAATGTCGCTACAGATGTGTGCCAATTATTTGACAGAAGCATAACAAAAGTGATATCTACTTTGGGTTGGGAACAAGAATATTTTTTAGTAGATGAAGCTCTATATAATGCCAGACCCGATCTTATAATGACAGGAAGGACTTTGCTAGGTCATACTCCTGCAAAAGGACAGCAACTAGAAGACCATTATTTTGGAGCAATTCCTCCCAGAGTTAGCGCATTTATGATGGATCTTGAATACGAGGCCTGGGAACTCGGAATTCCTGTTAAAACAAAACACAATGAAGTGGCTCCCAACCAGTTTGAACTTGCTGCTGTTTATGAAGAAGCAAATATCTCTATAGACCACAACCAGCTTATAATGGTTTTAATGGACAAAGTTTCCAGAAAACATAAATTCAGAATTTTATATCACGAAAAACCATTTAAAGGAGTTAACGGAAGCGGAAAACATAATAATTGGTCTTTAGCGACTAATACAGGAAAAAATCTTTTAACTCCCGGTCATACACCAAAAACAAACTTATTGTTTCTTACTTTTTTTATAAATATCATCAAAGCCGTACATGATCATGCTGATTTACTGAGAGCCGTGATAGCATCTGCCGGAAATGATCTCAGACTTGGAGCAAATGAAGCACCTCCGGCTATATTATCAGTATTTATTGGTTCTAAACTGACAGAAGTTCTGAATGAATTAGAAAAGAAAGTTAAAGATAGAAAAATGACTCCGGATGAAAAAACCGACCTGAAATTAAACATAGGAAAAATCCCACAAATAATATTAGACAATACCGACAGAAACAGAACATCTCCTATGGCATTTACAGGGAATAAGTTTGAATTCAGAGCCGTTGGTTCGTCAGCAAACTGTGCACCTTCAATGATAGTGCTAAACACTATACTCGCTAATCAATTAAAAAAATTCAGAAATTCGGTAGAAAAATCCATTCAGAAAGGAGTTGACAAAGATGAAGCTATTTTCAAAATATTAAGAAAATATATTAAAGAATCAAGACCAATACTTTATGAAGGTAACGGATATAGCGATGATTGGATAGAAGAAGCTAAAAAACGTGGATTATCTAATTTTAATAATACTCCGGATGCACTCTTTGCTTATGTTTCTGAAAAAACTTTAAAGCTATTTGAAGAAAACAATATATTTGAATACAATGAAATACATGCGAGATGGGAAATTAAGCATGAAAACTATGCTAAAGTTATCCAAATTGAATCCAGAATAATAGCTGACCTTGCAGGAAATCATATTCTTCCAACAGCTATTAAGTATCAAAATCATTTGATTCAAAATGTAAAAAGCATGAAAGAGCTTTTTACTGATAAATCTTCAACAGATTTGCTGGAAAGCCAAATCTATACAATTAATAAGATATCCACTCATATTTTCAAAATAAGAAAGTATATTAAAGAAATGATTGATAAACGAAAAGAAGCTAAAAAAATTGATGAAGCTCATAATCGTTCTAAATTCTATTTTAAGGAAATAAAACCATATATTGAAAATATTAGATACCATATTGATAAACTGGAACTTTTAGTAGATGATGAAATGTGGACAATGCCTAAATACAGAGAAATGCT